>CANGPW010000033.1 GCA_947456185.1 Bacteroidota bacterium
AAAACATAAATGAGCAATACAAGTATTCTTTGGGCCGATGATGAGATAGATTTATTAAAGCCACATATTATTTACTTAACCAATAAAGGTTATACAGTAGATAAAGTTACCAGTGGCGTAGATGCAGTGGAAGCAGTAAAACTGAAGCGATATGATGTTATTTTTTTAGATGAAAATATGCCAGGAATCAGTGGTTTAGAAGCATTGGTTCAAATAAAAGCCATTACTCCTGAGGTGCCAATAGTAATGATTACCAAAAGTGAAGAAGAGCATATAATGGAAGATGCCATTGGTAATCAAATTGCTGATTATTTGATTAAACCAGTAAATTCTAGTCAAATTCTTTTATCGCTTAAACGTATTTTGGATAGCAAGCAATTGGTTACCGAAAAAACGGCTCAAAATTACCAACAAGAATTTAGGCAAATAGCCATGGAATTGTATGATGTAAACGACTATGAAAGTTGGGTAAATTTGTACAAAAAATTAGTGTATTGGGAACTGGAACTAGCCAAAAGTGGCGATACAGGAATGGACGAAATATTGGCGATGCAAAAACGCGATGCCAATAACGATTGGGTGAAATTTATAGAGAAAAACTTTGTGAATTTCTTGAAAAAACCTGATGCTAAAACACCAGCCATGAGCCATACGGTAATCAATAAAAAATTGATGCCAGTAATTGATAAAGATATTCCTACTTTTTTAATTTTAATTGATAATTTTAGGTACGATCAATGGAAAATGGTTCAAAGCCAACTAACAGATTACTTTAATATAATTAGTGAAGATACTTATTTAACCATTTTACCTACCACCACTCATTATGCTAGGAACAGTTTTTTTGCGGGTATGTTGCCAAGTGAAATTGAAAGATTGTATCCAAATCTTTGGGTAAATGAAGAGGAAGATGAAGGAAAAAATATATATGAAGAAGAGTTTATAAACAAGCAAATGCAGCGCTTGGGTTATAAAGAAAAAATTACCTATACCAAAGTTACCAATTTGCAAGCGGGTAAAAATTTAGCCGATACAGTTTCTAATTTGATGAGTAATAAATTCAATGTAATTGTATATAATTTTGTAGATATGCTAAGCCATGTGCGAACTGAAATGAACGTAATGAAAGAGCTAGCCGAAGATGAAGCAGCTTATAGAAGTATTACCGCAAGTTGGTTTGAACATTCACCATTATTTGAAGCCATTAAAAAAATAGCTCAAAAGAAAGTAAGAATTATTATTACCACCGATCATGGTTCAATAAGGGTAAAAAATCCTGTAAAAATTATTGGAGATAAAAATACAAGTACCAATTTACGCTATAAACAAGGTAGAAACTTAAGCTATAATGCCAATGAATTATTTGGAGTTAAAAATCCTGCAGATGTGTTTTTGCCAAAGCAAAACATGAGTACTAGTTGGGTTTTTGCTAAAGGTGATGATTTTATGGTTTATCCTAATAATTATAATTACCATGTGAATTTTTACAATGATTCGTTCCAACATGGAGGTATTAGTTTAGAAGAGATGATTGTTCCTTTTATTGTATTAGAAACAAAATAGAAATTCCCTTAGCAGATAATTTATTTGACAATTTGAAATGAAAAAGTCACGAAATGAAATTCATTTCGTGACTTTTTTTATTTACATTTTCATCATCACTATACTCGCCCCATCGCCACCAAATTCAATATTTTCATTTTGAACGCTGGAAACTAATGGATTTCTATTCAATGAATCGCGAACCAAAGTTCGTAAAATTCCGTAACCTTTGCCATGAACAATTCTTACTTGTTTAACTCCTAACAAATAAGCATCGTCTATAAATAAATCTAGCCTTCTCATGGCTTCATCGCCTCGAGTTCCAATGATATTTAATTCAGGACTAAAGTCTTTCATTTTGTCATTCAGATTAACTCCTTCTGACATTTTTTTCAATTCTTTTTCAGCTGATTTTGCTACCACTTGAAGCATTTTTAAATCGACTGTTGTATGCAAATTGCCGAACACGACCACTGCTTTGGTTTTATTAATTTCTATAACCTCACCTATGCTTTGCTGTCCAATTACCATTACCGATGAGCCAATATTTATATCACCTTTTATAGGTTTAGGAGCATGTTTTTCTTCTTTAATTTTTTCTTGCTTTGCAAAATCCTTCAGTTCATGAATCGTTTCTTTAATTTCTGTTCTTGCTTTTCGCTGTGTTTCGGTATCAGCTTGATTTTGCTTTATTTCTCTAATAGTTGCTTCAATTTTACTATTGGCTTCAGTCACTATTGCAAGTGCTTCTTGTTTGGCTTGCTTAATAAGTAATTTCTTATTTACTTCAATTTCTTCTTTTAAGGCAGCATATTTTTCCAATAAAGCATTTGCTTTCGCTTCCTTTTCAGCAAAACGTTGACGTAAATCTACTACATGTTTTTGTTCCTTTTCTACTTCAATTAATAAATCATCAACTCGCTTTTGCTTCACTCCTACCCTATCTTTTGCATAGTTAATTATACTTTGTGCAAGTCCAGTTTTAGTAGCTATTTCAAAAGCATAACTACTTCCTGGTTTACCCATTTCTAATTGATAAAGCGGTTGCAATTTATCGTTATCAAAAAGCATGCTTGCATTGATTAAACCTTTGGTGTTATTGGCAAAATTCTTTAAATTACTAAAGTGAGTAGTAACAACTCCAAAACTATTTTTTCGGTTAATATGGTTCAAAATTGCTTCGGCCAAAGGACCACCAAATTGAGGATCAGTTCCCATTCCAAATTCATCAATTAAGAAAAGGGTTTTTCCATCGGCAAAATCGGTAAAATATTTCATGCGAAGTAAATGACTACTGTATGTGCTCAAGTCGTTTTCAATGCTTTGTTCATCGCCAATATCAACCATAATATCTTTAAAAACACACATTTCACTATCGGGACTAGCTGGCACTAAAAACCCCGATTGAAACATAAATTGTAACAAGCCAACTGTTTTTAAACAAACCGATTTACCACCAGCATTTGGACCCGAAATTACAGCAATTCTATTATCCGAATTCAGTTCAATGTTAAGCGGAACAATACTCAATTTACTTTTTTGGTGATTCAGTTTTAGCAAAGGATGAAAAGCATTGCGTAAAATCATATTAGGTTGTTTTGAAATTGCTGGCAAATCGGCATCTAAATCCATTGCAAAAAGTGCTTTTGCCCTAATAAAATCGAACAAACCCATGCGTTGAATATTCTTTTCCAATTCGGGAATTTCAGGTCTAATTTGATCTGTTATTTCCAATAAAATTCGTTCTCGTTCCCTGCGATAAGCAATTTGCAATTCACGAATCAAATTATTCATTTCAAAACATTCAGTTGGTTCTATATAAACTGTTTGTCCTGTATTACTTTCATCATGCACAAAACCGGGAATACTGCGTTTAAATTCTGCCAAAACTGGCAAAACCAAACGACCATCTCTAATGGTAATTTCTAAGTCTTCGGCTATATGGTTATTTTTAGCTCCTTTATCGTAAATACTTTGAATACGTCTGCGTACTTCCTTTTCCTTTTCAGTAATTTTAGCTGAAATTTTAGCTAATTCAGGCGAAGCATTTGGCTTCATCACACCTTCGTTATCTAATATTCGTTCAATGCGCCTAACTATTAAATCGTTGTATAATAATCCTTCTAAAAGTGAATGTAAATATTGGTATTTTTCTGGTCTATCTCTAAAATA
This sequence comes from Bacteroidota bacterium, assembly GCA_947456185.1. Taxonomy (GTDB): domain Bacteria; phylum Bacteroidota; class Bacteroidia; order UKL13-3; family UKL13-3; genus JAAFJM01. The sequence goes on from CANGPW010000033.1 coordinate 3,715, forward strand.
TTTTGCAATTTGTAAAAAAGATTTTAATGTTAATTTCAGTTTATGTAGTTCTTCTTCTAACAGCCACATTCCTTCTATTTTTGCTTTTCTAAAATAAGGAAACACATCATGAAAATGTTCATTTGGAAAAGGTAAATCTGTTTCGAGCAAATTTTTAAAATCCTTTACTTGCCAAAGCATTTTTTCAATAATATCGTGACGGCTATTGAATTTTATTTTATCAATATATTGCTGACCAAGAGAAGAAATACATTTTTTGGCAACTAATTCTTTTATTTGGTTGAATTCTAATTTTAGTTCAATGGACTGCGGATATGGCACTTTATATTTGTTTTATAATTAACAATAATAATAAAACAAAATTGTTTTATTTATTGGTGCAATTTAGGAAAAAAAATATTTAAATAAACTTGTGCAATAAAAGCTTTAACCAAGATTCCGCTGATTATAATTATTATTACCAAAGGCTAATAATTTTTTTTACAAGTTTAAAAAATTATGAATAAAATTTGTAAAAAAGCCCATCGAACATTTAGTTTCTATATGATAATATTATTGAATACAATTGCAAATCAGTTAAATTAAGTGAAACTGTTAGACAATATGTTAAAACAATATTTGAAGATTTTTTACACAATAAATGTTTATATTTGATACTAAAAAAAAAACCATGAAATTAAATTTTACAAAATTTATATTAATATTTTGCTTTTTGTTTGCCGGAATGAATAAAATTTCAGGGCAAGAAGTAGAAAAAGAGAAGAAAAATAGTAAAAACTTTGAATTAAGTTTTGGACGTTCAGTGATGTTTATTTCTAATAGTCAACTTACCGATTTAAAAGTAAACCACGCAGTAATATTACCCACTAGCTCTATTTTATTTTTTATTGAACTTCGACCTTTAAAGAAAATTAGAATTCCTTTTTTTATGAATTTGCCAACTGAATCCAAACAATTTTTATTGGGTAACCAACTAATAAATGAAGAAGCGGCTACTTCCTATGGAACCGGAATTCAATTTAAAATATTTGAAATAAAAATCAATTCAAAGTCAACAATTGAAATGGAAATTGGACCTCTTGTAAGTTTTGGAAAGGACATTCATGATGGCATTTGGTTTGCTCCTATTTTAGCCAGTAGATTTAGAATAATGCGATCAGAAAATTTTGTAATGTATATTGGAGGAAGTTATGCCGCGGGAGTAAATAGTTTAGGATTACTTTATGGTACTGGAGCAATATTTTAAGTTTATATTCAAATATGCTAATTCACAATAGGATGTACAATTTGTTTAAATCATAGAAACAAAAGTTGAATTTTATATTTAAATTGCCGATGAATTTTTGCTTCAATTATGCTTAGTACCTCCCTTATTCAAGAAAAAGAAAACGAAGAAATAGTAAAAGCTTACAGGCATTTATTGCGTTCATGCAAAGTTACATTAAGTAAAACTGACAGGTTAAAAATTCGTGAGGCATTTAATATTAGTTTAGATGCACACAAAAGTATGAGGCGTAAAAGTGGAGAACCATATATATTACATCCTATTGCAGTTGCACAAATTTGTGCCGAAGAAATTGGCTTAGGATCTACCTCTATAATTTGTGCATTACTTCACGATACCGTTGAAGATACTGATATTACGCTTGACTTAATTGACATGAAGTTTGGTAAAAAAGTATCTCAAATTATTGATGGATTAACAAAAATTTCTGATGCGTTTGACCAGCAAGATAAGTCGATGCAAGCTGAAAATTTTAAAAAAATGCTCCTCACTTTAAGCGAAGATGTAAGAGTTATTTTGATAAAATTAGCAGATAGATTGCATAATATGCGGACTTTAGAAAGCATGAGTGCTAAAAGTCAACTTAAAATAGCAAGTGAAACAGCATATGTATATGCTCCTTTGGCCCACAGATTAGGTTTATATGCTATGAAAACTGAATTGGAAGATTTAGCAACAAAGTTTTTGGATCCTGATAGTTATAATATTGTTAAAAATAAACTTCAAGAAACTAAAGCTGAAAGAAATAAATACATCAAAAAATTTATTGAACCTATTCAAAAAGCATTAGATGAAACAGATTCAAATTACGAAATAAAAGGAAGGCCAAAAAGTATACATAGCATTTTGACAAAAATGAAAAAACAGGAAGTTTCGTTTGACGAAGTTTTTGATTTATTTGCTATTAGAATTATCATTGATGATGAATATGAAAACGAAAAAAGTGATTGTTGGAAAGTATATTCAACCGTAACTGATTTTTATACGCCAAATCCTGATAGGTTGCGTGATTGGGTGAGTATTCCAAAAGCCAATGGTTACGAAAGTTTGCACACTACAGTTATGGGGCCCGGAGGCAAATGGGTAGAAGTTCAAATTAGAAGCAAACGAATGGACGAAATAGCTGAAAAAGGTTATGCCGCTCATTGGAAATATAAAGATGGAACTCAAGTAAACGATAATGGTTTGGAACAATGGCTTTCCAGGGTTCGCGATATGCTTGAAAATACTGATGGTTCGGCAGTTGATTTTTTAGACGATTTTAAACTAAACTTATTTGCCGAAGAAATATTTGTTTTTACTCCAAAAGGTGATTTAAAAAAAATGCCCGCACAATCAACTGTGCTCGATTTTGCTTTTGAAATTCACTCGGGTTTAGGAGCTAAGTGTATAGGAGCTAAGGTAAACAATAAGTTAGTTTCAATAAATTATGTACTAGGCAATGGTGATCAGGTAGAAATCCTATCTTCAACCAAACAAAAGCCAAGTGAAGATTGGCTTTCATGGGTTGCCACCGCAAAAGCAAAATCAAAAATTAGGGATTTTTTTAAACAAGAGCGCAACCATTCAGTAGCAATGGGAAAAGAAATATTAGAGCGTAAATTTAAAAATGCCAAAATTCCATTTACGAGTGATGCATTAGGACTAATTATAAAATACTATAAATTACCAAGTGTAACTGAACTATATTATCAATTAGTCATTGAAAAAATAGACAGAACAAAAATAGATTTAAACCTAATTTTAGAAGCAGAACCAGTTAAACAAAATCAATCTTTTGAGCCAAAAACTACTAAAAATAATAACAAATTAGCGAGTAAAGATGCTGTTATTATTGGCGATGGCGAACCCATGGAATATGGTTTTGCAAAATGTTGCAGTCCAATTCCTGGAGATGATATTTTTGGTTTTGTAACAGTTGGAGAAGGAGTAAAAATTCATAGAACAAACTGCACAAATGGTATAAGTTTGATGAGTAATTATGGTTATAGAATTATAAAATCAAGATGGGCTGATGGAAGATTAAACAGCAATAAATCGTTCCTTACTTCAATAAAAATTCAAGGTATAGATAGTGTAGGAATAGTAAGTGCCATTACAAATATTATCTCCACTCAATTACAAATAAATATGAAGTCGATCAATGTTACAGCAAACGAAGGAATGTTTGAAGGAAATATTACCCTTCAGGTAAATGATACCAAACATTTGGAAGATTTAATGAACAAAATAAAACAAGCTAGCCAATTAATTTATGTAACAAGGGTTGATATTGGATAGGCATTTTAACTTATTGTCTCGCAATTTATCGGGAGCTCATTGCTCATTGCCATTCACTCATAACCTATCAACTATCAACCAAAAACTATCAACTAAAATAATTACTTTCGCATTCGTTTTTAAATTATATGTCATTAGATCAACCAATAGATAACGATTCAACAGAAAAAAAAGAAATGACTTTTTTTGACCATATTGATGAGTTAAGAGGCCATTTATTTCGCTCAGTTGTAGCAATATTAATAGCGGGAGTTACTGCATTTTTAAATAAACATATATTATTCGATATCATTATTTTTGGTCCAATGCGGATTGATTTTTTAAGTTACCGTATGCTTTGCAAATTGTCATATTGGGCAAAAGGAACTGATGAATTTTGCATGAAAAGCATCAACTTTGAGTTGAAAAACATTGACATGACAGGGCAATTTACGCAACATTTATGGATTGCATTTATTGCAGGAATAATCATTGCTTTCCCTTATATTTTATGGCAATTATGGAGTTTTATAAAACCAGCTTTAAGTAAAAAAGAAATAAGTTACGCAAGAGGTTTAGTATTTTTTAGCTCTATGTTATTTTTTGCAGGAATAGGTTTTGGATACTTCTTTTTATCGCCAGTTTCCATTACTTTTATGGGTTCATACCAGGTAAGTGAGTTGGTAAATAATGAAATCAATTTAGAATCATATATTTCATTTATTTCAACTCTTACCATGGCTTGTGGATTAATGTTTGAAATGCCAATATTGGTATATTTTTTAACAAAAATTGGAATATTAAGTGCAAAAATAATGAGCAAATACCGCAAACATGCATTGGTAATAATATTGATTTTAGCAGGAATACTAACACCCTCACCGGATATGGCAAGTCAAATATTAATGGCCATTCCACTTTATGCCTTGTTTGAATCAAGTATTTTTGTGGCAAGAAGAGTAGAAAAAAATAAATCGAAATCAAAAATATAAAATCTATATTATGAAAATAGCAATAGCAGCCGACCACGCAGGATTTGAATACAAAGAAATTATTAAAGCCATGCTTGTAGATTTAAATTACACAGTGACCGATTTTGGAACACATTCTACCGCATCTATGGATTATCCAGATGTATCACATACACTTTCGGTAAGTGTTGAAAACAAAGAAAATGAATTAGGAATTCTAATTTGTGGAAGCGGAAATGGCGTAAATATGGCTGCTAACAAGCACCAAGGAATTAGAAGTGCACTTTGCTGGACCGAAGAAATAAGTTTATTAGCACGTACACATAACGATGCAAATATAGTGGCTTTACCCGCTCGTTTTATTGATATAGAATTGGCTAAAAAAATTGTTTTAACTTTTTTAACTACCCATTTTGAAGGTGGTCGTCACCAAAATAGGGTTGATAAAATTAGTTGTTAGTTTTTGGTTGATAGTTGATAGAAATTAAAGTTGGTTTCAAATAAAAAAAAGAATTGTTTTCCGAATAAAATTCAGCTATTTGGTAATTACGTTTAGACTAATTTTAAGCTTCCGCTTTTAAATGATAATCCATTAGCGTTTGTTTCCAATTTCTTTGTCCGGTTTTTACTTTAGCACCCAATACGTTTAAAATACTATAAATACCAAAATAGGTTCTGTTAATATATAAGGCATGTTGCGAACCACGTCCTTCCTTGCTTTCGCGAAGTTCTTTCATATTGGTAACTTCTTCACCTAAGGCATAAATGCTATCAATATAATCGTTGTTACTAAAATCAAATTCATCGTTGGCAAAAGGTTTGCTTAACAAGGTTGTCATTCTAATAAATGCATCTGTAATTACATCTTGCGTGCGTTTATCGTCTTTGTCACTCACTATTTGCTGTTGAATCATGATACGATTTACAATTTCATCGCTTTTTAAAATTTCAGGAACTAAAAGTGCAAAATAATTGTAGTAAAAATCTTCAGGAATCTCCTTCACGCAACCAAAATCTATGATGCCCAAAGTTCCATTGGCATTCATCAAAAAATTTCCTGGATGTGGATCTGCATGCACCGCTTTTTGCTCATGCACTTGCATGTCGTAAAAATCCCACATGGCTTGCCCAATTTTATTTCGTATTTCTTGACTAGGATTTGTTTTCAAAAATTCTTCCATGTGTTCGCCTGCTAACCAATCCATCACCAATACTTTATTACTTGAATATTCTGGATAATATTTGGTAAACTGAACGTTTGGAATATGCTTGCAAAGAGCTGAAATTTCTTGGCTGCGTTGCAATTCTAATTTGTAATTTGTTTCTTCTAACAGCTTACTTTCTACTTCAATAATGTATTTTTCAAATTCTTTTTCACTCAAACCAATTAACCTAAAAGCAATGGGTTTTACCATTTTCAAATCGCTTTTGATGCTTTCAGCAACACCGGGATATTGAATTTTTACTGCTAATTTCTGACCATCTTTTGTAGCTTCATGCACTTGCCCAATGCTTGCAGCACGAGTTGACTGCATATTAAAAGTATCAAAAATTTGTTGCGGTGTTTTACCAAATTGCTTTACAAAAGTTTGAACAATTAACGGACCAGAAAGTGGTGGAGCCGAGTACTGTGCCAAGGCAAATTTATTGGTATAAGCTCTTGGCAACACATTTTTTTCCATGCTTAACATTTGCGCCACTTTTAAAGCCGAGCCTTTCAGTTCACTCAAAGCATTGTAAACATCTTCGGCATTGACTTCATGTAATCGATCTTTGCTAATGCTTGGATTGACCATTTTTTTAGAGTAATGCTTAATATAATTTCCACCTATTTGTGCACCTGTTTTCACAAAGCGCATGGCACGTTCTACTTTTGTTGAAGGAATTGAATGTTGTTCCATTTTTTTGTTCCCGCTTCCCGATGAATCGGGACATCAGAATTACGAATTAAATATTTTGTTGAATTTGATTAATCAGCGTTTATCAGCGCCATCTGCGGGATACTTACCTGTTTTGGAACAAAAATTTTCCAAAATCTAGGGCAGCGTCTAAAGCTGATTTGCCCATTAAATCGAAAGCTAAATTAACGGAACGTTCAATAGATTCGTCAGTTTTTTCGAAACTTTTGCTACTGTCATTTAACCAAAAGGCAAATACAAACAAAAAGTTTAACCACAAACCACTTACATATTTTTCGTCTAAATATTTACGTTCTTGAATTTCATTGGTTCCAATTCCTTCTGATAAAATCGGTTTCATTTTATCGGTAAAAACTGTGTGTAATTCATTCAAATATTTTGGCCAACGAGGTAGTTTTACCAAATCACGGTTTTTTAAATATACAGCAAAACTTCGGTAGTTTTTAGCTTCTTCAATGTAAGCAAAAAATACAGCTAACACTTTTTCACGAGAGGAATAATCATTCCAAGGCGCTGAATCAGCACAAGTTGAAAATGCAATTTCGAACCAAATTTTATAAATATCTGCTTCTAAACTTTCCAAACTTGAATAATGATTGTAAAATTCTTTTTCATCCATGCCAACAGCTTTGGCAAACAGGTAAACACTTTCTGGAGTTTTGTTATGCTCCAATGTGTGGTTCATGTATTGTTTTATTAAATCGTTGCTCATGTAAATATTGACAAACAATAATTAAATAAGTTTTAGAAACTAAGAAAAATTTGAAAATTGGTTAAATAGTTTAGAAATTTTTAATTTTTAATAATTCTGTAAGGATAAGGAGGAACCTATCTATATGAGTTCAATTTTACTTTCTTTAAAAATAAAAAAACTTTTACAAAAATTATTTGTTCTTAAATAGGAATCATTATCTTTTAAATATTATTTTTAAATAATTTACAACATTAAATGGCACATTTTTTTAGAGAAAAATTAAAAGAAAAAGGACTTAAAGTTACACCGCAACGGGTTGCCATATATGAGGCAATTGTTAATTTAAAAAACCACCCAACTGCAGAAAATGTAATCGAGTACGTAAAAACGAATCATCCAAATATTTCGGTTGGAACAGTTTACAAAGTTTTAGATTCATTGGTTGAAAACGAATTATTAAAAAAAGTAAAAACTGAAAAAGATATCATGCGTTACGATGCCGTTTTATCAAATCACCATCATTTGTATTGTACAGAAACTGAAAGAATTGAAGATTATGAAGATGAAAATTTAAACGAAATGATTAGTAATTATTTTAAAAATAAAAAAATAAAAAATTTTAAAGTACAAGATATTAAACTACAAATAACGGGTAAGTTCAATAAATAAATATAAATAAATATAAATAAATATAAATAAATATAAATAAATATAAATAAAAGTATGAAAAAAACAGTATTTCTAACAACGCTGTTAACGCTTGGGGCAATTTCAATTTATGCACAAGAAAAAGCAGCAGAATGTCCCATGGGACATGGTTCAAAAAACTTAAGTGGTGCTCATGGTTCAACAAAAAGCCATTCAAACGAAGATTGGTGGCCAAACAAATTGAATTTACAAGTACTTCGACAAAATTCGCCCTCTTCAAATCCAATGGACGCTAATTTTAATTATCGAAAAGCTTTTAACTCAATCGATTATTTTGCAATAAAAAAGGACATTCAAAAAATATTGACCGAATCCCAAGATTGGTGGCCAGCAGATTTCGGAAATTACGGTCCTTTATTTATTCGCATGGCTTGGCACAGTGCTGGCACATACAGAACTGCTGATGGAAGAGGTGGTTCAAGTGCGGGTCAACAAAGATTTGCTCCATTAAATAGTTGGCCAGATAATGGCAATTTGGATAAAGCTAGAAGATTGATTTGGCCTATTAAACAAAAATATGGCGATAAAATATCGTGGGCTGATTTGATGATTTTAACAGGAAACGTTGCATTGGAATCAATGGGTTTTAAAACCATAGGGTTTGCAGGTGGAAGAGTAGATGTATATGAACCAGAATCAAATGTGTATTGGGGGAAAGAAACAAAATGGCTTGACGATAATAGGTATTCAGAAGGTAGAAAATTAGAAAATCCATTGGCAGCTGTTCAAATGGGTTTGATATATGTAAATCCGGAAGGACCTAATGGCAACCCAGATCCTATCTTAGCGGCAAAAGATATAAGAGAAACTTTTGGTAGAATGGGTATGAATGATGAAGAAACTGTAGCTTTAATAGCTGGCGGACATACCTTAGGTAAAACTCACGGTGCTGGAGATGCTTCATTAGTTGGCAAAGAACCTGAAGCGGCTCCAATAGAAGAACAAGGTTTTGGTTGGAAAAGTAAATATAAATCGGGTAAGGGAACTGATGCCATTACATCAGGATTAGAAGTTACCTGGACAAGTTCGCCAACCTATTGGACTCATCAATATTTTGCCATACTTTTTGGGAATGAGTGGGAATTAACTAAAAGTCCAGCAGGAGCAAAACAATGGGTGGCCAAAAATGGCAAAGCAATAATTCCAGATGCGTTTGACACTGCAAAAAAACATTTACCAACAATGCTTACAACTGACCTTTCTATGCGATTTGATCCTATTTATGAAAAAATCTCTAAAAACTTTTTAGATAACCCAAAGGCCTTTGATGTTGCATTTGCAAAAGCATGGTTTAAATTAACTCATCGTGACATGGGACCAAGTTCATTGTATTTAGGACCGGAAAAACCTAAAGAAAAATTTTTATGGCAAGATCCAATTCCTGAGGCAAAAACACCAACTATTAATTCGTCTGAAATTACAAGTTTGAAAACAAAAATACTTAACGCGGGATTAACCAACAATGAATTGATTTATACCGCTTGGTCATCGGCAAGTACTTTTCGTGGTTCAGACAAAAGAGGTGGAGCAAATGGCGCTAGAATTAGATTATTACCACAGAGAGAGTGGGATATAAACAATCCAAAACAATTAGAAAAAGTATTGCTGGCTTACGAAAAAATTCAAAAAGAATTTAATTCAACAACTAAATCTCAGGTTTCAATTGCTGATTTAATTGTTTTAGGTGGAACAGTAGCTTTAGAAAAATCAATAAAGAACGCGGGATATACTATTACTGTTCCTTTTATGCCGGGAAGAATGGATGCAAGTCAAGAGCAAACAAATATTGAAGGCATGGCAGTATTAGAACCAATAGCCGATGGTTTTAGAAATTATTCTAAAAATCAATACTCAATTTCGGCCGAGGAGTTATTAGTTGATAAAGCACAATTGCTAAAACTTACAGTTCCTGAAATGACCGTGTTAGTTGGAGGTTTGAGGGCTTTGAATGTTAATTATAATAATTCACAAAATGGTGTTTTAACTAATCAAAAGGGAAAGTTGAACAATGACTTTTTTGTAAATTTATTAGACATGAATACTGTTTGGACACCTGCCACAAACTCCAAAGAAATTTATGAGGGTAAAGACCGTAAAACCGAACAACTTAAATGGACAGCAACAAGAGTAGATTTAATTTTTGGATCAAACTCTGAACTTAGAGCCATTGCCGAAGTATATGCAAGTAATGACAATAAAGAAAAATTTGTTAAAGATTTTGTTGCGGCATGGAATAAAGTAATGAATTTAGATAGATTTTAAATTGCCTATTTTAAGCATTTAGATATTATACAATCCCAAAAAGCACAGCCCATACAAATTTAATTTGTATGGGCTGTGTTTTTTTATTTGAAAAATTAAAGCAGAAAACTATAAACTATTTTTCAGTGTAAATCACTTCCAAAAGTGTTTGCCCTACTGCCTTTAAAGTAGCAGGATCAATATTGTTCATGTTATCATTTACAGTATGCCACCAAGTTGGAAAGCCCGTTTGTTGGTTAAAATGTATGATATCAATTGCAGGTATTTTTGTGTATTTATGTACGTAAACATGGTCATCGGTTATTTGACCATTTTGAGCATAAAGAAATACGTTTGAATAACCCAACACTGCAGCTTTTTCCCACACTTTTCTTAATATACTTTCGCCTTGCGTAATGCTATTATTTTCCCAAACAAAAGTAGCTCCTTTCCCTCCTACCATGTCTAAATTTATGGCAAAATCTGCTTTATAGTTTTGAGGAATTTGATGTTGACCCCAATATTGAGTACCCAAACAATAAGAATCTTCAAAGTCGGGTTTACCTAAATCTTCTGCATCAAAACACATAAAATCAACACCTATATTTAGATTATTTGCTTGAATTGCTCGAGCTATTTCAATCATTACACCAATTCCACTTGCACCGTCATCGGCAGCTAAAACCGGCTTGTTTTTATTGTCTTCAATTGGGTCGTTATCGGCATAAGGACGACTATCCCAATGGGCGGTAATTAATATTCTTTTGGACGCTTTAGGATTTATTTGAGCAATTATATTTATAATATCATATTTCTTTTTATCCCAATTTGTTACTGTTCCTTTTTGTTCAATAACAGTTGCCCCATATTTTTTAAATTGTGAGCTTATCCATTTTGCACATTTTTTACTTGCATCACTTTCAGTAACGCGAGGACCAAAATCAACTTGTTTTTGCAAAAAATAATATGCTGAATCAGCATTAAAACTCGGACTTACTAACTTATATGCTTCTACTGGCGGTGCATTTATAATAGTTTCGGTATTTGTTTTTGGTTGATCATTGCCACAGGCTACCAAAAAGAAAAAAGGGGTTAATAAGTATATTGAGTTAATAAATTTGATTTTCATTTTTAAAAAGTAATTATAGTTGTTTTTATAATTTAATATGGGTGCAAAATAGTTATAATTAGTAAAAGTATTTAACTGAAAACAAAATGTTAATTTTGAAGTTAAATAAAGTATCTTAAATTCGAATTTTTAAAACTAAAAACAATTAAATTATGTCACTCAAAACAATCAAATCAATTACGCTAGCACTTATTATTTTATTAGGTAGCAATGCCATTGCACAGCAACTAAAAGTACCTGCAGCTAGTCCGACACAAACAGTAAAACAAGCTTTTGGGATTTCAGAAATTACTATTGAATATTCTCGTCCAGGTGTAAAAGGAAGAGTTGTTTTTGGTGATGTAGTTCCCTTTGGAAAAATTTGGAGAACTGGCGCCAATAGTACTACCAAAATTACATTTGGTGATGATGTAAAAATAGAAGGTGTAGATGTAAAAGCTGGTACTTATGGTTTTTACACCATTCCAAATGCTGATTCGTGGGAAATAATGTTGTACAAAGATTTAACTTTAGGTGGTAATGTAGCTAACTACAAAACAGAAAATGAAGTAATAAGAGTAAAAGTAAAACCAACTACTTTAGCCAATAAAGTAGAAACGTTTACAATGGGTTTGGCTGATATTACCTCAACTACATCTAACATTGAATTAACTTGGGAAAACACAAGAGTAGCAATTTCAGTTGTTACAGAAATAGACAGTAAAATAATGAAAACAATAGAAAGTACTATAGTTCAAGATACTCGTCCGTATTACCAAGCAGCCAATTATTACTATGAAAACAATAAAGATTTAAAACAAGCTTTGGAGTGGGCAGAAAAAGCAATTGTTGCAAATCCAAAAGCATTTTGGGTTGTGTTATTAAAAGCTAAAATACAATTGAAATTAAACGATAAAAAAGGTGCTATTGCTACAGCAAACCAAGTTATAATTATGGCAACTGCAGAAAAAGATGATTCGTTTGTTAAACAAGCAGAAAAACTAATTGCATCAGCAAAATAATAGCAATTTATTTTAACTAAAATTCATAAAAAAGCCCCCAAATAGTGTCTAACTTTTTGGGGGCAGTTCACAATTGTGATTACGGGCTTTTTAATTATCAATTAAATACTATAAAAAAGGCATTTTTACTACTTTAGCTTTTATTTGTTTTTCGCGAATTTCAATATAAATTTCAGAATCAACTTTGCTATGCGAAGCGACAACATAACCCATACCAATTGCTTTGTTTAAGCTTGGCGATTGTGTTCCTGAAGTTACTTCCCCTATTGCATTGCCATTGGCATCATTAATAATATAATGTTGGCGAGGAATTCCACGATCAATTAATTCAAAACCAACTAATTTTTTCGTAGCACCATTTTCTTTAATTGCTTTGTGATGTTCGCTCATAATAAATGGTTTTGTAAATTTGGTAATCCAACCTAAACCAGCTTCTATTGGACTAGTTTCATCGTTAATATCATGACCGTATAAACAGAAACCTTTTTCCAAACGCAAAGTATCGCGAGCGCCTAATCCTACTGGTTTAATATCAAATTCTTTACCTGCTTCAAATATGGCATCCCACATTTTTTGCGCATCTTTATTCCATACATAAATTTCAAATCCACCAGCACCGGTATAACCTGTATTCGAAATAATTACGTCATCGCACGCTGCCATTGTTCCACCACAAAATGAGTAATATTCCATAGTGTTTAAGTCCACTTCAGTTATTTTTTGTAAAGCCTTTATTGCATTAGGACCTTGAACAGCAAATAAACTCATGTCGTCACTCATGTTTTTCATTTCTACACCAAAAGTATTGTGTTGGCTTATCCAATTCCAATCTTTTTCAATGTTAGACGCGTTTACTACTAAATAATATTCGTTTTCATTCCAACGATATACTAATAAATCATCTACAATTCCACCTTTATCGTTTGGCAAACAACTGTATTGAATTTTACCATCAATTAGTTTTGAAGCATCGTTGCTTGTAACCAATTGAATTAAGTCTAAAGCTCTTTCACCTTTTAGCAAAAACTCGCCCATGTGGCTTACATCAAATACACCTACTGAATTTCGAACAGCTAAATGTTCTTGAATTAAGTTAGTGTATAAAACAGGCATATTATATCCTGCAAACTCAATCATTTTTGCGCCTAAAGCAGCATGCAAATCGTTTAAAGCTACGTATTTCATTTAGTATATTTTTTAAAATAATGTTTGCGAAAATAACAAATAAGTTTAATTCATTGTTATTTGCAAGAACTGATAAAAATGACTTTTAAATTAAAACAAAAACAAAAAACCCGAATCAATCTATGAAAGATAATTCGGGTTTTTGTTTTATAAAGACGTTGTATGCTAGGTCTCTACTTTAATATCTCCATTCGAAATTCATTCCAATCAATCTGAATTTTACTTCGAATTTCGCACTTATTTAGTATCCCATTCCATCCATTCCGCCTGGCATTCCGCCACCCATTGCTGGAGCGTTAGCTTCTTTTTCTTCTACTAAAGCACATTCAGTAGTTAAAATCATGGCAGCAGCACTTGCAGCATTTTGTAATGCAACACGACTTACTTTAGTAGGATCAATAACACCAGCAGCAATTAAGTTCTCATAAACTTCAGTTCTGGCATTGTAACCAAAATCGTCTTTACCTTCACGAACTTTATTTACTACTACTGAACCTTCACCACCTGCATTTGCAACTATTGTTCTTAATGGTTCCTCTAAAGCTCTACGAATAATTTGAATACCAGTATTCTCATCTTCATTAACACCTTTTAAGTTTTCTAATGCATCAATTGCTCTGATGTATGCAACACCACCACCAGCAACTATACCTTCTTCAACGGCTGCACGAGTTGCATGTAATGCATCATCTACACGGTCTTTCTTTTCTTTCATTTCCACTTCGGTAGCAGCTCCAATATAAAGAACAGCAACACCGCCAGCTAATTTAGCCAAACGTTCTTGTAATTTTTCTTTATCATAATCGCTTGTGGTGTTTTCAATTTGTGCTTTAATTTGTCCCACTCTAGCAGCTATATCTTCTTTAGTTCCAGCACCATTAATAATAGTAGTGTTATCTTTATCAATATTGATTTTTTCTGCTCTTCCAAGCATGCTTATATCAGCATTTTCTAATTTGAAACCACGTTCTTCACTGATAACAGTTCCACCAGTTAAAATAGCTAAATCTTCTAACATTGCTTTTCTTCTATCGCCAAAACCAGGAGCTTTAACAGCAGCAATTTTCAAAGAACCTCTGATTTTATTTACCACTAAAGTAGCTAAAGCCTCACCTTCTACGTCTTCAGAAATAATAACTAAAGGTTTTCCAGTTTGAACTACTTGCTCTAAAATAGGCAATAATTCTTTCATATTACTTACTTTTTTGTCGTAAATTAAAATGTAAGGAGCTTCTAAATCAACTTCCATTTTTTCAGCATTGGTAACAAAATAAGGAGATAAATAACCTCTATCAAATTGCATTCCTTCTACTGTTTTTACATCAGTTTCAGTACCCTTAGCTTCTTCTACAGTGATTACACCTTCTTTTCCAACTTTAGCCATTGCATTAGCAATTAAAGTACCTATCACTTCATCATTATTAGCTGAAATAGATGCCACTTGTTGAATTTTTTTGTTGTCGTCACCTACTTTTTGACTTTGAGCTTTTAAACTAGCAATTACTACTTCAACTGCTTTTTCAATACCACGTTTCAAATCCATAGGATTTGCACCGGCAGCCACGTTTTTAGTTCCACCAGCTACAATAGCTTGTGCTAAAACGGTAGCAGTTGTAGTTCCATCTCCAGCTATATCAGCTGTTTTTGAAGCCACTTCTTTTACCATTTGTGCTCCCATGTTTTCAATTGGATCTTTCAATTCAATTTCTTTAGCCACAGAAACACCATCTTTAGTGATGGTTGGAGAACCGAATTTTTTATCGATTACTACGTTTCTACCTTTTGGACCTAAAGTAGCTTTAACTGCATTAGCTAAAGCATCTACACCGCGTTTTAAACCGTCACGCGCTTCTACACCATATAATATTTTTTTTGACATAATTCTGATTTTTGATTTGTGATTTAAGATTTTTGATTGATGTTGCTAGTAAAAATATCTCTATCAACTGACAACTATCAACCATTAACTAATTTTTTAAACTATTGCAAAAATATCGCTTTCACGCATGATTAAATATTCTTTGCCTTCAACAGTAATTTCAGTTCCAGCGTATTTTCCATATAGAATGGTATCGCCATTTTTAACTGTTAACGGAATTAAATTACCTGAAGTTTCAGCATTTTTTCCGGGACCTGCAGCTACTACAGTTCCACGTTGTGGTTTTTCCTTAGCAGTATCAGGAATAATAATTCCACCAACTGTTTTTTCTTCTGCTGGAGCAGGTTCTACTAGAACTCTGTCTGCCAATGGTTTTAAGTTAATTGCCATGTATGTTTGTTTTAATTATTGATTTTTTAAATAATACTTTGCATTTAACTAACATTATGCCAAGCGCCAATATGCTGACACATTTACATTTATTATAAAAATAAGTATGAATACAATATTTATTTATAGGTATAAACAGCTGATAACAAATGATTTGAACTAATAAATGATTTGTCAAAATGTAAGCCATGCAACTGCTTTCTCTGTTTTTTTGACTGTAAATATAATAAATCACTATTTTCGATTTTTAATTTAAACACACAAACACATTTTGCATTTATCATTTGAAGATATGATTAAAGGTTGCAAGGAAGGCGACAGAAAAGCACAAAAAGCTTTCTACGATTATTTTGCGTCAAAAATGCTTGGAGTTTGTATGCGTTATGCAAAAGACCGCTCAGAGGCGGAAGATATGCTGCAAGAAAGTTTTATTAAATTATATCAAAGCATGCATACTTACCGTGGCGAAGGTAATTTTGAAGGTTGGGTAAGGCGAGTAGTTGTATTTAACGCTATTAATTTATACAAACACAGACTTCGTCATTTTAAAGAAGACTTAGATGTGCAAGATTATGATGCTAAATACGATGATGATATTATTTCGAAAATAGCAGTGAAAGAAATTTTAGCTTTTGTGCAACAAATGCCTGACGGATATCGGTTAATTTTTAACTTGTATGCAGTAGAAGGATTTACACATAAAGAAATTGGGGAACAGCTTGGAATAGCCATTGGAACCAGTAAATCGCAATATTCACGTGCGAGAGATTGGATGAAAAAAGCTTTAATCAAGCACTATCATATTTTAAATGAACCATTTGAACAACCAAGATAAATTTGAGCAAAAGCTAAGAGCTCAATTTGACAATTTTGAGGCTAAACCAAATGATGCCTTATGGGAAAATATTGCCCAAAATATACCTACCGATAATTTTGAAAAAACGCTTGCCATAAAATTAAATATACTCAAATACGAACCCAATGAAAACGTTTGGTTAGCAATTGAAAAACGCTTGCCATTCATGTTTCAATTAAACAAAAAAATAATTTATTTATGGACTTTTGTGGTGCTTTCATTTGGCCTTTTTGCAGGAATTTTTATCAATAAAATGATGAACAACTCAAAAACTAGTGGCGCATTAAGTCATCCAAAAGCATTTGTTTGGTTAGAAGGGAATGAGCTCACGATAAGTCGGGAGGCAATGAGCAATAAGCAATTAGCAATTAGTCATCCTGAACCTGTTGAAGTAAGCAAAAATGAAAATGCTAGTGTTGAAAATGAAAATCATGATTTAAATTCAAGCAAAACACCTAATAATCTTTTAGTTCAAAATACAACTAGTCAAAAAGTTAAAGTAAATAATCGCGCTAAAAATAATCGTCATACTAACTCGGTTGCAGATACTCAACCCCCAATTATAGCAAATCAATTAACTGCGCAAAATTCAGTTGCTATTCTTGAAGGATTAATGACTACAGGCACTATAGTTTCAGCAAATTTACCACTTCAAAATAAAGTGAATATTGAGACTGAAAATCCACCTATAATTGTGAGCAATAATGTTCCAATTAATATTGAAAATTCGCCAAATATTGCTATTAAAACTTTACCTGAACCCAATAAAGATTCAGTTGCCGAAAATACCAATTTAACTAAAACTGAAAAAATTGTTACAACTCCAAAAAATACTGCTGTTTTAGCACAACAAGTAAGTGATGAAAATTATACAGGACCATCGCTAAAAAAAGAAAAATTAACCATCATAGCTTATGCCGGTTTGGGTTATAGTTATATGCGTTATGCAGCAGGAAATGACAAAGGAAATAGCACTACAAACCAACTATTAAGAGAACAAACTGAAATTAGTGAGTCGGAAATTACTGGTGGTTTTTTAATTGGCTACGATTTAACAAAACGTTTTACCATCAGTTCAGGATTGATACTTGCAAACTTTAAACAAACCATGAATTTTAGTAAAGAAACTGCTAAAAATCCGAATGGAAATTATGAAGAAAACTTGATTTATTTTAATGATACCATAACTGTTGGAAATAGTAATTCTAATTCGTTAAGATATTCATTTACCGAAATTCCTTTATTTATTTCATACAAAGCTTTAGAAACTCAAAAGTTTGAATTAGCATTTCAAACAGGATTAGGAATTGGGTTTGTAACTGGAATCAATACTTACATCATCAACACCAATAATATTGGTGTTTACGAAGTAACCAATAAAGATGATTTCCCAGCTTTTAAAAACACTTTGTTTTTTAGTTTTCAACCTCAATTTACTTATAACTTAAACAGCCCAGGAGTTTCTGTTGGCTTTATGACAATAATAAAAACCAGTTTAACCAATATAGTAAATGATGAAAATTGGTTGAAACAATATCCATACAATGTAAGTATGAATTTATTTTTGAGAAAAAGATTTTAGTTTTTAGCCACAGATTACACAGATTAAGTAGAAAGATTAACTACAAAGAGCTCAAAGTTTTTCGCAAAGCACGCTAAATTTTCGCCTCAGAATACACAGTTAACAATGATTTTTTATCTACGTAATCTGTGAAATCTGTGGCTATTTTTTTTCTGTGGCTTTTTTTCTTCAAAACCAATAATCTTTCCTATTTTTGCCGACTATGCAAAAAACAGTTGCGTTTTATACGTTAGGTTGTAAATTAAATTTTTCGGAAACAAGTTCCATTGGTCGCCAATTAACAGAAGCGGGAATGAAAAAAGTTACTTTTGAAGCTGGTGCTGATGTATATGTGGTGAACACTTGCTCCGTTACCGATAATGCAGACAAAAAGTGTAAGAAAATAGTGAAAGAAGCTTTGCGCCATAATCCAAATGCTTTTGTGGCTATTGTGGGTTGTTATGCACAATTAAAACCAAACGAAATTGCAAAAATCCCTGGCGTTGATATGGTGCTTGGTGCTGCCGAAAAATTCAATATTGAAAATTACTTAGACGACATTAGTAAACGTGAAGTGGCGGTAGTGAAAGAAGGGAAAATAAAAGAAGTCTTAGATTATCATGCCAGTTATTCCATTGGCGATAGAACACGTTCGTTTTTGAAAGTGCAAGATGGTTGCGATTACTTTTGTTCGTTTTGTACCATTCCTTTGGCAAGAGGAAAAAGTAGAAGTGACACCTTAGAAAACGTTGTAAAACAAGCTACAGAAATTGTTAGTCAAGGAATAAAAGAGATTGTTTTAACGGGCGTAAATACTGGTGATTTTGGCGTAGATACTGATGAGAATTTTTATCAATTGCTGCAAGCACTTGAAAAAGTAGAAGGTTTAGAACGCATTAGAATTTCGAGCATTGAACCTAATTTATTGACCGATGAAATTATTGAGCTAGTAGCTCAATCAAAAAATATAGTTCCGCATTTTCATATTCCATTACAAAGCGGAAGTGATAAAATTTTACAATCCATGCGCAGAAGATATTTAACAGATTTATATACTTCGAGGGTTGAAAAAATAAAAGAATTAATGCCACATTGTTGCATTGGAGTGGATGTTATAGTTGGTTATCCGGGTGAGGAACACACAGATTTTATTGATACTTATAATTATTTAAATGAACTAAATATATCTTATTTACACGTTTTTACTTATAGCGAAAGAGTGAACACCACTGCCTATAAATTGCCAGGCAAAGTAAATTTAAGTGAACGTGCCGATAGAAGTAAAATGCTCCATATATTAAGCGATAAAAAACGTTTAGCATATTATAACGAACATGTTGGAAACACTTATCCTGTGCTTTGGGAAGCAGAAAATGATCAAGATGTAATGTATGGTTTTACAAGTAATTATATAAAAGTAAAAACCAAATATGACCCCATGTTGGTGAATGAAGTAACAGAAGTTGAAATCACTGCCATTGATACCGATGACATGGTGGCGAAATGCAAATTACTGCAAATGGTTTTTTAGTTTTTACTTAAATATTATTACAAAAAAACGCAAGTGCTTTTCAGTACTTGCGTTTTTTTTATTTATATTTATTGAATATTAGTTTAATTCAGACAAAGTAGCGTTAATAGCATCAAAATTTGGTAAATCACCAGGTGATTCTAAAACTTCTGCATATTGAATAATACCTTCTTTATCAATTACAAAAGCCGAACGTTTTGCAACGCCTTTCATGCCAAAAGCAGGAAATGTTTCGAATAATGAACCGTAAGCAGCTGAAACTTCTTTATTAAAATCAGAAAGTAAATCAAATGATAGATTTTGTTCTTCTTTGAATTTACCTAAAGTAAAAATAGAATCAATTGAAATAGCAACAACATCTGCATTGTCGTTTTTATACATTGAGATTGCATCTCTCACTGTGCATAATTGTTTGGTGCAAACACCAGTAAATGCTAATGGAAAGAAATGTAATATTAAGTTTTTACCTTTAAAATCAGCTAAATTAACTGGGTTTTTTTCGGTATTAAACAATGTAAAATCTGGTGCTTTATCGCCTTTTTGTAATGTCATAATTTTTAGTTTTTATATGTATATTTAATAACTGCAATGGTATAAAATTGTTTTCAAACTTTAGCTATTCAAAATTAAATCGTTTGATAAAACGTAATTTATGGCTATATTTTTTTGAATCAGCATCCATAATTCCATAATTATCAATTTGGTCAATTCTCACTTTTCCACTGGCATGAATAATAGTTTCATTATTTAATAATATACCAACATGGGTAATTTTACCATCTTCATTGTCAAAAAAAGCCAAGTCCCCCAATTTGCTTTCAGCTAAAAAAGCAACTGCTTCACCTTGTTCTGCCTGTTGAAAAGCATCTCGTTTTATACATACATTTTTTTGCTTAAAAACCATTTGTGTATATCCGCTACAATCAATTCCCCAAGGAGTTTTACCACCCCATAAGTATGGAGAATTTAAATACTGCTTTGCAATTTGCTCCAAACTCAAATCAATTTTTTGATTTTCAAAATCAAATTCAAAACCGCTTATTTTAAAATTTTCTTTGGAATATATTTGGCTGCCTGTGGCAATATACATAGGTACATTATTTACCAATATTTTTAAGTGCGGGTATTCCATAACAACAATGGGATTTATTAAATTATTCCATTCCTTTTCCGCTATTAAATTGATTTGTTTTTCATTGATCCAACCAATGTAATTGTCATTAATTGTTTCAATTTTTACCCAACTAGGTTGTTGATGTAGCACTTTATATTTCTCGCCAAACAATAATTGGCTCACCATTTCGCTTTTGCTATTTGGTTCCTCGCGTAGGGGAATAATTGGAAGTAAACTAATACCAAACATAATTTATAAACTTAATTACTATTGTAAATTTTTGTCAAATCTAATCAAAAAGATATAAATATAGATTGATTCTATTTGAATAAAATATTAGATTTTATAAAAGTAGTGAAAACAAAAAAGCCCGAATTCTAAAAGAACTCGGGCTTTAATATGAAATAATTTTAAATTATGCTTCGGCAACAACTTCTGGTTTTGCAACCAAAGGAGTAACCGATACATAACTGCGATCGTTTGCTTTTTTACGGAACACAACAGTTCCATCAATTAAAGCAAATAATGTATGGTCTTTTCCAATTCCAACATTATCGCCTGGGTGATGCTTAGTGCCGCGTTGACGAATAATAATATTGCCAGCGTCAGCTCTTTGTCCACCAAAAATTTTAACGCCTAGGCGTTTGCTATGTGATTCACGTCCGTTTTTCGAACTACCTGCACCTTTTTTGTGAGCCATGGTCTTTAATCTTTTTTTTTAGTTAAACAATAAATTTAAGCGTTGATAGCTTCAATTTTAATTTGAGTGAAACATTGGCGATGGCCATTTAATTTTCTGTAACCTTTTCTACGTTTTTTCTTAAAAACGATTACTTTATCGCCTTTTAAGTGAGATAAAACGGTAGCTTTAACTACAGCGCCTGCTACAGTTGGAACTCCAACTGAAATTGAACTGCCATCTTGTAATAGCAGTACTCTGTCGAATTCAATACTGGCGCCTTCTTCGTGTTGTAAGCGGTGTACATACACTTTTTGGTCTTTTTCAACTTTAAATTGTTGGCCAGCAATTTCTACGATTGCGTACATAATTTGTATATTTTTTATTTTTTAAGGGCTGCGAATATATGCCAATCTTATTTAAATACAAATACTTGAAATAAATATTTTTTTAAAATTCTTTATTTATGCATCAATATTCTTTTTACATATATATATAACGATCTCAAACAATTAAATTCTTCATTCAAACATTCAAAAAATATAAAATCTTAAATCAAATTTCTTTTGTTTGGCATTTATATTGTAAATATAATGGTTTTTAACCGTACAAATTACTTTTATAAATGATAGATATACCTGAGGATGTTACTTTTGAAGAGTGGACAGAAAACGATGACGTAAATTTTGAAACAATTCCAATTACTTTAAACGACAAAGATTTAGAAGTAAAATTAGAAGATTTGCCCGAAGTACTGCCAATATTACCATTAAGAAACACCGTACTTTTTCCATTGATGGCATTGCCAGTAAGTATTGGCAGAGTAAAATCCAATAAATTAATAAAAGATGCAAAAAAAAATAAATCGTTTATTTTAGTAGTTGCACAAAAAAATATAAATGCTGAAGAACCCAATATGGAGGATTTATACCATACTGGAACTTTGGCAAAAGTGCTTCGAATTATTAAGCTACCCAATAATCAGGAAACGGTTTTTTTGCAAGGCATTAAACAAATTACGCTTACTGGCATTACTAATACTGAGCCTTTTTTAAAAGGAACTTTCACTGTAAATGAGCAAATAGATGATTCAAAAGATCCAAATACAAAAGATTTACTAAAAACTATTAAAACTGTAGCTGCTGAGTTAATGAAACTGCAAGGCACTTTTTCGCCTGAATTAATTAGTGGTGTCAAACGAATAGACAATCCGTTTTTGTTAATGGCATTGGTTTCTACTAATTTGAGTGTTGACATCATTTCAAAGCAAAAAATTTTAGAAAACAAGACAGCTGGTGAAATGGCGAATGTTTTAGTGGAATTAATGATGACTGAAAAAGAATTATTAATTCTAAAAAATAAACTTCAAGATAAAGTCCGTGGCGACATGGATAAACAACACCGTGAATTCTTTTTGCACCAGCAAATAAAAGCCATTAATGAAGAATTAGGTTCTGAAAGTCCAGAGCAAGAAGTGGAAACATTAAAAGCTAAGGCAAAGGATAAAAAATGGAAGCCTGAAATTGCGGAAGCATTTAATAAAGAATTAGAAAGATTGCGAAGAATTAATCCTATGGCACCTGATTATAGCATTCAAATAAATTATTTGAATACACTTTTAGATTTACCTTGGGATGAAACTACTACTGATAATTTTGATTTAAAACGTGCAGAAGAAATTTTAAATGAAGATCATTTTGGCTTAGAAAAAGTAAAGAAACGTATTCTTGAGTACTTAGCTGTTTTAAAGTTAAAAGGCGATATGAAAAGTCCTATTCTTTGTTTATACGGCCCCCCGGGAGTTGGAAAAACAAGTTTGGGTAAATCAATTGCAAAAGCATTAGACAGAAAATATGCGCGCATTTCGTTAGGCGGATTGCACGATGAAAGTGAAGTAAGAGGTCACCGTAGAACTTATATTGGCGCCATGCCAGGTCGAATTATTCAAAACCTTAAAAAGGTAAAAAGCAATAATCCTGTATTTGTATTAGATGAAATTGATAAAATACAAAATAGCTACCGTGGAGATCCCTCTAGTGCGTTGTTAGAAGTCTTAGATCCTGAACAAAACGGAACTTTTTACGATAATTTTGTAGAAATAGATTACGATTTATCGAATGTAATGTTCATTGCTACTGCCAATAATTTAGATGCTATTCAACCTGCTTTATTAGATAGGATGGAAATTATAGAAATTAACGGTTATACTTTGGAAGATAAAATAGAAATTGCTAAAAAATATTTGATACCTAAGCAAGAAAAGAACCATGGTTTGAAGTTAAATAGTTTTGAATTAGGCAATGAAGTTTTAGAGAAAATAATTGACGGATATACTCGTGAAAGTGGTGTTCGTGGATTAGAAAAACAAATTGCTTCTGTAGCTCGTCACGTGGCCATGCAAAAGGTTATGTTCAAGAAAAATTTAAAGAAAATTGATTTGGACTATTTACCAACTATTTTAGGAGTGGAGCGTGGTGAAAAAGAAATGTATCAGGGAAATGATGTGGCTGGTGTAGTTACAGGTTTGGCTTGGACAAGTGTAGGTGGCGAAATATTATTTATAGAAAGCAGCTTAACACAAGGAACTGGCAAGTTACAATTAACAGGTCAGTTAGGCGATGTAATGAAAGAATCGGCCATTACTGCGCTTACGTTTTTAAAATCACATTGCGAATATTTAGGAATAAATCCAAAGGTATTTAATCAATTTGACGTGCATATACACGTTCCTGCTGGAGCTGTTCCTAAAGACGGTCCATCGGCTGGAGTTACCATGCTTACTTCATTGGCAAGCTTATTTACCCAAAGAAAAGTAAAACCTCAATTAGCCATGACAGGCGAAATTACATTGCGCGGAAAAGTATTGCCAATTGGTGGAGTAAAAGAAAAAATATTAGCCGCTAAACGAGCTGGAATTACCTCCATTTTATTATGTGAAACTAATAAAAAAGATGTAGAAGAAATTAGCAAAAACTATTTGAAAGATGTGAGTTTTCATTATGTAAAAAACATGTTGG
>CANGPW010000034.1 GCA_947456185.1 Bacteroidota bacterium
ATGCAAATAATATCAATGCAAAATTTAGCGGTCCACTAAAAATAGTTGGAATAGTTTTAATCGGAATAGGCTTTTTAAATGCTTGTTTAAAACAAATAGATGCAGGACAAGTTGGTGTAAAATCAATGTTTGGTAAAATAGAAGATGATGTATTATTAAGTGGTTTAAATTTTATCAATCCTTTGGTAGATGTAAATACCATTGATACCAAAACTCAAAATTATACCATGAGTGGCATTCACGATGAAGGTCAGAAAGCGGGCGATGATGCCATCCGAGTTTTAACAGCCGATGGTCTGGAAGTTACCATTGATTTAACTGTTTTATACCGAGTAGTTCCTTCCGAAGCACCAAGATTATTAAAAGAAACAGGTTTGGATTATAACGATAAAATTGTTCGTCCTTTAACCAGAACTAAAATTAGAGACAATGCTGTTTACTACGATGCGGTAGCCTTATACAGTAGCAAACGCGATACTTTTCAGTTGAGAATTTTCAATAGTATAGAGAAAGATTTTAAAAGTAGGGGTTTAATTTTAGAACAATTATTGGTAAGAAATATTACCCTTCCTGCTTCTGTTAAAGCAAGCATTGAATCAAAAATTAATGCAGAACAAGATGCCCAAAAAATGCAATTTGTTTTACAAAAAGAAAAACAAGAAGCTGAACGTAAAAGAGTGGAAGCACAAGGAATTGCTGATTATCAAAGAATAATTTCAACTGGATTAAGCGATAAACAATTACAATACGAAAGCATCAAAGCCAATTTTGAATTAGCCAAATCGCCTAATGCGAAAATTATAGTTTTGGGAAAAGGAAATAACCCAATGATCATTGACGGTAAATAAGAATAATTTTAAGTTTTTGTGAAAAGAAATTTTTATAAAAATTTTACTGAAATTTATTAGTATTGTAAAAATGTAATTGGGTAATATATATTGATATTGGCCAACTAAAAAATACTATTTATTGATGAAATTATTAAAATCGTTAGCTGTTAACATATTTCTTATATTACTGGTTTTGTACTTGTTAAGTTGGGTTGGCGCATTTTTACTAAACAATTATACAAGACATGGCGAGTCGTTAACTTTACCTAATTTAAAAGGTCTAAGTTTTGAGGAAGTAGAAAAAATATTGGCTCAAAAAAAATTACGCTACATCATTACCGATACTGCCTTTATTGATTCCATGCCAAAAGGCAGCGTGGTTGAACAAAATCCTTCAGAAAATACCAAAGTAAAAGAAGGAAGATTTATTTATATTACCATCAATTCAAATTCATCTATAGGTGTGGAAATGCCTAATTTAATTAATAACTCCTTGCGATTTGCAGAAACTGTTTTATTAAGCTCAGGACTCAAATTAGGAAGTGTTATTTATAGACCCGATGTGGCAACAGGTGCAGTTTTAGACCAATTATACCGCAATCAAAGTATTCAACCAAATGTAAAAGTTCCAAAAGGTGCAAGCATTGATTTAATTGTTGGCGATGGAATGGGAAGTACCATAGTTCAAATTCCTGATTTAAGTAACTTAACTTTAAACGAAGCAAGAGGAGTTTTAGAAAGTAGCATGCTGCAAGTAGGAAGCGTTGTTTATGAGGGGAAAACTGATTCATTGAATGCCACAGTAAAGCGCCAATCACCGGCTTTTCAGGATGGTCAAGCTATTAAAAGTGGTCAGCAAATTGATTTGTTTTTAGGTGATAAATAATAATTAAACAAACATTTACGTTTATTCAATTCTTTAATTAATTGAATAATTTAAAAATATTACATGAAATATACTTTAACGCTATTATCATTTTTACTAATTTCAGTTTTTATTAAAGCACAAGAAAAAAAAGTGTCTTTGGAAAGAAATGTGCTATTAAATGAATCAAATTCATTGTTTATAACTAGCACAAAAGAAAATATTTCCTTTGGTAAAACTGGTAATATATTTATTCCTTTTACTGAATATTTTAACAATAAATATACTAATAAGCCCGATCATTTAAAATGGATTGATAGTTCTGTAACAATAGAAAATTTGAATGCTATTTTTAATTCAAAAAACGCTGATAATGTATTTTATAATTCTGGTTTTGGCGAAGCAGATATTCTTACATCAAAACAAATAAATACCACCAATGCTGGTGGAAATGCGTTTGTTTTAATAAATTATTCAACGGGAAATGATTGGAATAATTCCGATTCATTGACGTTTCAAGTAAAAGGGAATACAGGAGTTTGGAATACCTTATGGACTTCAATTAACAATTCTGTTAAAGATAAAGTTGTATTTTTAAATATTAATTTTTTTGATAACCTGAAAAGTAATTTACTTCAATTTAGGCTAGTAAGTTATTGTAATACCGACACGGCTAAAAATGAAGTTTTTAAAGTACATCAATTGATTGTTTCCTATAAAAACAATTTGCCTTTTTACGAGTCGTTCAGGCAGTTTATGCCATTCAATTTTTTACCAAATAATGTTAGTTGGTCTGGTTTTAACAATCAAGTTTCGCAAATAAATTATCCCGATATGTATTGGGGAAATGCGGCCATATTTAATTCCATTACTGATATATATGATTCAAGTTATTTTAACAATAATGGATTGTACGGAAATGCGGATACATTGATGCTAAATCCTATTGATTTTATAAAAGCCAATGTAAATGATAACTTGGTCATGAGTTTTTGGATCAGAGGATTTAAACAATCACGAGCAACGGATTCTATTTATTTGGAAACATTAGACAATTTAGGAAGATGGCAAAGAACTTGGGCCTCGGGAAAATTAGATACCAATTTTCGGAAAATAAATATTTCATTAAATGGTGGTAGATTACGTCACCAGTTTTTTAGTTTTAGGTTTATTAATAAAGGAACTTATACTAAAAATGACAGTATGAATTTTGCAGTAGCAGCTATTAACATTTCTTCAAAAAGAGATTTACCTTTATTTGAAGATTTTTCAAACACTTTAGGCTTTTATCCGAATAATGATGTTTGGTTAGATAGAAATGTATTTGTCAATAATAATTTTCCCAAAAACCAACCAAGTATAAACGTTGTTACTTTTGATGGATTAAATGAATTTGGTAATGCTTACAGTAAACAAGCTGTTAAAACTACTGCCGATGTTTTAACAAGTAAAGGTTACGATTTATCGAATTATACTTTAAAAGATTCCATTTATTTTAGTTTCTTTTATCAATATCAATTGCAAGGAACTACAGGTGAAATTTTTCCAACCGATTCGTTGGTTTTAGAATTTAGAACTACTCCAAATGATGCTGATTCATTTTCAATCATATGGATTCATT
The DNA here is from genome assembly GCA_947456185.1 of Bacteroidota bacterium. Classification (GTDB taxonomy): domain Bacteria; phylum Bacteroidota; class Bacteroidia; order UKL13-3; family UKL13-3; genus JAAFJM01. The sequence continues at coordinate 3,317 of CANGPW010000034.1, forward strand.
CTGCTTTAGATACTTTGGGTTACGATACTTTTAACAGGGTTTTATTTGCTTTACCAAAACAATTTTTACACGATAATTTTCAGTTTAGATTTAAAAATATAGGTAGCTTAAGCGGAAACCTTAGTCAATGGCATGTTGATTATATAAAATTAGATGCTGGCAGAAGTTTAGTTGATACTTTTAACGATGATTTAGCCATTTCATCTACGCCAACTTCATTGCTTAAAAAATACAGAAGCATGCCTTGGAAACATTATGAATTAAACAAAGCGGCTTATACCAATGATTCTATCAATTTTTCTGTTTTTAATAATAATAATAGAAACTATTCAGTAAACTACAAAAGAGATTTAATTAACAATGAGCAGAGTGTTGTTTTTACTGATAATAAAATTATTGGAAGTGTTCCTTTTTCTGTTGCCACACCTTTAAATTCTACAAAATTCACCACATTAAGCACTACATCCAATAAATTAGTTAAAAAATTTAGCAATAAAGTAAGCGTAAGTAACAATGGATTTGCTGGAAATGACAATGTTCCCACCAATGATTCAATTACTACAACTACTACATTTAGTAATTATTTTGCTTATGATGATGGAACAGCAGAAGCAGGATATGGTATTTACTTAAAAAATAATGCTTCAGTAGCCATGGCATATGATTTAGAAAAAGTGGATACAATTTATGGTGTTCAAATTTTCTTTAATCAATCAGAATATGATGTAAGCACCCGCAAATATGATTTAACAATTTGGGATAATATTTCACCTATCAAAGAAAATGCTACACAAGATAGGATTATTTATAAAATGAAAGATTTATCTCCAGTTTATACCAGCACTATCAATGGTTTTACTACTATTAGTTTTGATTCGGCTATAGTTGTATCCAAGCGTTTTTATGTTGGTTGGGAACAAGTAGGGCAGTTTGTTTTAAATGTGGGCTTAGATGAAAATTATACAATTGGGAATAAGTATGTACCCAATCCGAATATGTTTTTTAAAACAGATGGTTTTTGGTCACCAACAGAAATTCCAGGTGCATTAATGATTCGTCCTTTATTGGGGCAATTGGTGGATGTACCAACTTATATAAATGAAAAATCAAAAGCTATTGAAGTCATTCAGTTTAATTTATTTCCTAATCCCACCAAAAATATTTTAAACATTGAAACAAATTGTAATAATAATTGTCAAGTAATATTATTTGATTTAATGGGTAAGCATATTTTACAAACTATTATTCAAAATGAAATGAATTCAATTGATTTACCTGAATTACAAACAGGTATTTATATGGTTCAAATTACAGATGAAACAACCGGAAACAAAATAACAAGAAAACTAATTATACAAAAATAACAATGATTGATATTACTACCGATGAATTAAAACAGCGCATGGATGCTGGTGAAAAATTGAATCTTTTCGATGTACGTGAAACTTATGAATTTGATGAATTTAATATTGGTGCTATATTGATTCCATTAGGTGAATTACCTAATAAATTATCAGAATTAGCACATTTGAAAAACGAAGAAATAATTATTCATTGCCGAAGTGGTGCAAGAAGTAACAGTGCTAAAATGTTTTTATTAGATAATGATTTTACAAATGTAAGAAACGTTTTGGGCGGAATGTTAGATTGGCGTTCAAAATTTTAAAAATATACTCAAAAATTAATTCAAATGCTTCTAAAACTTTTAGAAGCATTTTTTGTTATTAGACATAACGAACGAAGTTTCATTCAATCAGATTTTAAAAATTAGCCTTATTATTGCATTCGATACATACATACAAAAATGAATTTTATTGAAGAATTAAAATGGCGCGGCATGTTACACGATGTAATGCCTGGAACAGAAGAGTTACTAAACAAACAAGTTACTCGAGGATATATAGGTTTTGACCCAACTGCCGATAGTTTGCATGTTGGTCATTTAACCCAAATAATGACTTTGATACATTTTCAACGTGCAGGACATCAACCATTAGCATTGGTTGGTGGTGCAACCGGAATGGTTGGAGATCCTTCAGGTAAAAGTGATGAACGTAACTTGTTATCTGAAGAAATATTACGGCATAATGAAAATTGCTTAAAAACACAATTGAGTCATTTTTTAGATTTTAACGCTGGTGAAACGGGTGCAATTTTAGTCAATAATTACGACTGGTTTAAAGGAATAACTTTCCTTGATTTTATAAGAGATATTGGTAAACATATTACTGTAAACTATATGATGGCCAAAGATTCTGTTAAAAAACGTTTGGAAGGAGATACTGGTATGAGTTTTACCGAGTTTACTTACCAATTAGTTCAAGGATACGACTTTTATTATTTATGGAAAAACCTAAACTGCCAAATACAAATGGGTGGCAGCGACCAATGGGGAAATATAGTTACAGGAACTGAATTAATTAGAAGAAAAGGAGCTGGTGAAGCTTTTGCCATGACCACTCAATTAATTAAAAAAGCTGATGGAACTAAGTTTGGTAAAACTGAAAGTGGTGCTGTTTGGCTCGATAGAAAAAGAACTTCGCCATATAAATTTTACCAGTTTTGGTTAAATGCAAGCGATAGTGATGCTGCTAATTGGATCAATATTTTTACTTTATTAAATCAATCTGAAATTGAATTGTTAAAAGAAGAACATGCCAAAGCTCCTCATTTGCGTGTTTTGCAAAAAGCATTAGGAAAAGATATTACCATCAGAACGCATTGCGAAGCTGATTATAACACAGCAATTGAAGCCTCAAATATATTGTTTGGAAATTCAACTGCTGAAGCGTTTGTTGAATTAGATGAAGCAACATTCTTAGATATTTTTGATGGTGTACCACAATTTGCAATTGCAAAATCAAATTTGGAAAAAGACATCAATATTGTTGATTTTTTAGTAGAAAATACTAACATATTTCCTTCAAAAAGTGAAGCAAGAAAAATGATTGTTGGGGGTGGTGTTAGCATTAATAAAACCAAAATAGAAAACGATGTTGAAACCATCAATTTATCTCATTTAATAAACAACAAATTTATCATTGCCCAAAAAGGCAAGAAAAACTATTTTTTAATAACGGTCAGTTAATAAGCAATTGGCAATATGCAATTAACCAAAAGCAATAAATAATAAATCAATTTTTCAATATTCGTATGAAAACCATCACTCCAAAAGAACTTCCATTAGCTGAATTTCACAACGCATTGTTAACTGCTATTGCTCCAAGGCCAATATGTTTTGCAAGTACCATAGATGCAGATGGGAACTCAAATTTAAGCCCATTTAGTTTTTTTAATATTTTTGGTTCTAATCCAACTACATTAATATTCTCACCGGCCAGGCGAGTAAGAGATAACACTATTAAACATACATTAGAAAATGTAATTGCTACCAAAGAAGTAGTAATCAATGTGGTTAATTATAACATGGTTCAACAAATGAGTTTGGCTAGTTGTGAGTTCCCAAAAGGTGTTAGCGAATTTGTAAAAGCTGGTTTTACTCCCATTGCATCACAAAAAGTAAAACCTTTTAGAGTTAAAGAAAGTCCAGTGCAATTTGAATGCATTGTGAGAGATATAATTGAAACAGGTAATGAAGGTGGTGCTGGAAATTTAGTAATTGCCGAAATTGTTTTAATGCATATTGATGAATCTGTTTTAACAATTGATGGTAAAATAGATCAACATAAAATGGACTTAGTAGGCCGTTTAGGAAGCGATTGGTATGTAAGGGCTAATGGAAGCTCATTATTTGAAGTTGCCAAACCAAATAAAAACTTAGGTATGGGCGTTGATAGTTTACCAGAACATATACGATTAAGCAAAATTTTAACAGGTAATGATTTAGGAATGCTTGCTAATGAATTATCCATGCCTGATGCTGATAGCGTAGAAATATACAAACGCATGAATAAAAATGTATCTGAAATTCATCGAATATTTGCAGATGATGATCAAAAACTTCAAACTGAATTGCACAGATTAGCTCAGTTTTTATTAATAGAATCAAAAGTGAGTGATGCTTGGAAAGTATTGTTGGGTTAAAATATGAAACAAATTGTTGAAACAAACAGGTTAAACATTAGAGAGTTAAGATATTCAGATGCAACATTTATTGTAAAATTATTTAATAATATTAGCTATAAAAAATATAATGGAAACAATGATGTTATAAGTATATTAGATGGTGAAAATTATTTATACAATGGCCCAATAAAAAGTTATAATGAAAACAAGTATGGTATTTGGTTAGTAGAGTTAAAAAATAATAAAACTCCCATTGGAATTTGTGGCTTTGAAATGAGCAATAAATCAAAAAATCCTCATATTAAATTTGCTTATTTACCTCAATTTCACAAAAATGGATTTGCTTTTGAAGCAGCTTCTGAAGTTTTAATATATGCTAAAGAAAAACTAAATATTAAAAGTATTTTTGCCAATACAGTATCAGGAAATATACCTGCTATTAAACTTTTAGAAAAACTAGGATTTGAATACAAAAAAAATATAATGATGCCTTTTGGTCAAGAGGATTATTTCCAATTTATTAAATAGTTTTACTCTACTACAAAAGCTTTTGTGGGGGTAATTAAATTACTTTCTAACTTTATGTAATACATTCCTTTTGATAGCTGATCTATATTGATTGTTTCATTTGTTTTAGTCAATTTGATTTGTTGAATTTCTTTACCGTTAATATCAAATATAATGGCTTTGCTATTCATTAAGTTTTCACTGATTTCTATATTTAATATATGCTTAGTAGGGTTAGGATAAAGTGTAAAATTAGCTTCTTTTTTAATCAAATTAGTTAACCCAACTTTATCATCATATACCCCAAAAGCATACATGCCTTTTTCTATTTTATTAGTAGTAAATCGACCTACTTTATCCATTTTATTTCCACCATTTATTCTAATATTGTCAGTATGAATTACCCAGGTGTTAGTAGTTGGAGCTTTATACAAAAGCACTAAACTATCCTCGTTGGTAAATGGTAAGGTATGGTCTAAATGTCCAGCTGCGGGGTTTGTAGGCTTAGTTCCATCATAGTTAAAAAAACATTGTCCTTTCAATTTATTGTTATCAAAGCTTCCATCTATGTTCCAAAACCTGTAATTACTAATTCTTATGCCTTTTGGAGCCACTTCATATTGCTTTGCACCCACCCAATAATGTTCCACTAAAACGATAGCTGAATCGGTATTTTGTTGCACGTTTAAAATTAATAATCCATCAGTAAAAGTTTTAATTCCTGTTCCTTTTATTGTTTGCAAATTATATGTTTTTGCCAAAGGCAATTCATTGTTTTCATTGACCAAAATAAATTCAGGAAAGAAATCATATGGAACCCTAATTAAAATTTGTTTCTCATAAGTATTTAAAGAGTCATCGTAAATATACCTATCACCATTTTTATCAAAAACAGTGATTTTAAAAGGAATATACTGATGTAAAAGATTATTTACCCTAGCATGTTGTCTGATATTGAGTTCAACAAAATTTGCAGCAGTTTTGTATGAATTAGCTTCAATGGCAACGCCACCAGCTGTAAAAACCCATTCGTTAAAAAAGTTAGTTAAATTAACAGCTGTAAATTTTTGAAATTCATTTCTTAACTGAATCGAATTACTTGACTGGAATTGATACTTTGTTAAATAACTGTTACAAGCTTTATAAAAGGCAGTGTCGCCCATAAAATAACGTAAAGCAGTTACAGTTAAAGCACCTTTTTTATAAACATGGTCGCCATAAGTAACATTATGAGGAATTTGATTTAACACTAAAAAGTCACCATCTCTAATATGAGCCGAACGCATGACTAATAAAAGTTTTTCATTCATGTCAGCATAAAAAGATTCCTTACCATACATCAATTCCAAAAATAGTGCTTCGCAAAAACTAGCCCATCCTTCATTTAACCACATTTCACTTTCACTTTCACAAGTAACCATATTGCCCCACCACATGTGGCTTAATTCGTGAGCCATTAAAGTTTCATAGTTCAAAGTTCCGTCTACACCAAATAGGGGATAAGTAATGCAGGTAGCATGTTCCATAGCACCACCGCTAAAAGGAACCATTACATAACCAGCTCTTTCAAATGGATAATCACTGAATTTTGATTCGAAAAACTGTAATGCTTTTGATAAATTGATCATGCTAGCTTTCACTTTTACAGTATCGCTGGCCATAGCAGCTAAAATTACTTCAAAGTTTTTTGATTTTCCTGCATAAGTAAATTTAACAGGTGTGTAATTACTAATAGCTACACATGCCAAATATGTTGGAATGGGTTGATTTAACTTCCAGTTCCAAGTATTTGAATTGTCGGTGTTAATAGTAGTTGCCTTTGGCAATCCATTACAAACAGCCATGTATCCACTATCGGTTGTGATATGAAAATCATAAGTGCTTCTGTCAGTAAAATTATCTACACAAGGAAACCAAACTCTTCCGTAGTTATGTGGATTTACATTAAAGCCAACTCCCATATTGAAAGCATAGTTTCCTGTAAAATAAAATCCTCCCCAACTGGGGTCTTTAGTTGGGTTACCTTGATAGTAAATATTTAAATTAATGGAATCGTTAATATTTAATGGTGTTTGTAAGTTTACAAACAACTGAGAATCGTTCTGTGTAAAGTTTTGTTTGTTTTGGTTGATAAAAATAGAGTCCACTTTAAGTATGGCCAAATCTAAAAAGATATTGCTCAAGTTATTTTGAACAGATTTGATTTTAACGACTGTATTTCCTGCAATTTCTTTTTCACTTATATTTCTAATGTTTAAGTTAATAGAATAATTAAGTACATCAAACTGATTCTTCCTATTGTCTTGTGCATTGGCAAATGATATTAATCCAAAGAAATAAATAGATATAAAAAAAAATGTTTTTTTCATGTTCAATAATAATGAATGCTTACTTATTTTTTAGTTTTTTGAGCTAAAATATTTATTTTAATCCTACAAATTATACATTTATGGTATATCAATAAATTTGATTTCAATAAAGCATTTTGAACTAATTCATTCAAAATGCCAATTTTAAAGCTATCTTTACATTAATCACATACACTAAATCAAAATAAATTTTTACTTCATTCCATTTCCAATATAGATTATTTAAAAATATAAGTATTTTCGTGCCATGAATAAACTTGATTTACTTTGTTTTGCTGCACATCCCGATGACATAGAATTGGCATGTAGTGGAACTGTTTTAAAACATTTAGATTTAGGTTATAAAGTTGGAATTATTGATTTAACCCAAGGCGAATTAGGAACTAGGGGTTCAAAAGAATTAAGAGCCATAGAAGCGGCAAATTCAAGTAAGATTTTAGGGATTACCGTTCGTGAAAATTTGAAATTAGCAGATTGTTTTTTTGAAAAAAACAAAGAAACATTGATTAAAATAATAGAAAAAATACGCCAATATCAACCCGAAATAATTTTGTGTAACGCTGAATACGATCGACATATAGACCATGGAAGAGCTTCGGATTTAATAAATGATGCTGCTTTTTTAAGTGGTTTAGTTAAAATTGAAACTTTTCATGATGGCGTTTTACAAGAACCTTGGAGACCAAAACAAATTTACAATTATATACAAGATAGAATGACTAAGCCAGATATCATTATTGATATTACGCCTTATTTTGATAAAAAAATTGAATCAGTTTTAGCATTTGAAAGTCAGTTTTATAATCCTAATAATACCGAACCGGAAACTCCTATTTCGTCATTTGCATTTTTGGAATATATAAAGAGCCATGCCCGTGAATTTGGTAGATTAATCAATGTGGAATTTGGAGAAGGTTTTACCGTTAAACGTCCAATTGGAGCTAATAATTTAATGGATTTATTATAAAAGAAAATAATGGTAAATAATAATTTTCCATACCAACTCACCATTTCATTGGTAGTTTATAATAGCAGTATTCAATCATTATTGCCATTACTAAATAGCATAAAAACCATATCAGTTCCTGTTATTTTAATAGTAAGCGACAATTCAGAAAAAAATACATTAAAAGAATTTTTTGAGCAAAATAACGCTCATTATATTTTTAATCAAGCTAATTTAGGATATGGAAAAGCGCATAACATAGCCATTCAATATGGTGAAAATTTAGCACCATTCCATTTAGTTATTAATCCTGATGTAAGTTTTAATGAAAACTGCATAGAACATAGTTTGGAGTTTTTACAAAACAATAAAAATATTGGTTTATTGATTCCTAAAACCTTTTATCCAAATGGTGACACTCAAATTGTTTGTAATTTATTACCTACTCCTTTCGATTTAATTTTAAGGCGATTTATTCCAAAATTTCTAAAACCATTATTTGAAAAAAGTGCGGCTAATTATGAATTAAAAGCCAAAGATTTAAACTTACCCATGTATGTAAACAATATTCATGGTTGCTTTTTACTCATGCCACATGAAGTGTTAAAAAAGGTAGGTTTGTTTGACGAGAATTTTTTTATGTATTTAGAAGATACAGACTTAAGCAGAAGAATAAGTAATGAATTTGATGCCATTTATTACCCATACGCCAGCATTATTCATAGTTTTGAAAAAGGTTCATACAAAAACCTAAAACTATTGTTTTATCATATCCAATCAGCTATTTACTACTTTACTAAATGGGGTTGGATCTTTGATAAAAACAGAAAAATAAAAAATAATATTGTACTAAATCAATTGCAAACGAAATAGACAATTGGGGGAATGATTAGCGATTACAGAAAAATAATTGTTAAAGCAGAAAAGTTAAAAACTGAAAATAAAAAGTTTTTAGATAAGGTAAAGAAGCTTGCTCCTAAGGATTTAGATATTGTTACTCATGAATTACATGAACAAGCTTTTAATAAAATAGATTGCCTGCAATGCGCCAATTGTTGTTATACCACCGGTCCTTTACTTTTAAATAAGGACATTGATAGGTTAGCAAAAACATTTAAAACTAAGCCAAGTATTTTTGCGGAGCAATACCTAAAAATAGATGAAGAAAATGATTATGTATTTAAACAGATTCCTTGTGTTTTTTTAGGAAATGATAAATACTGCACTGTTTATAGCGATAGACCAAATGCATGTAGAGAGTTTCCGCATACCCAACAAAGAAATATTTTACAAAAACTTAAAATCACTTATTTAAATACTACCATTTGTCCTGCTGTATCATTAATTGTGGATGGGTTAAAGGAAAAATACAAAGTTTAAAAGATGTATTTAATCAAATTTTGACATCTTCTAAGCAGTAATTCCTAAATTGGGTTAAATTTGCCCCATGAATTATTTAAGAGCTGAAAACCTTTCGAAATATTATGGCGAAAGACATTTATTCAGCAATATTACTTTAACAGTAACCAAAGGACAAAGAGTAGCATTAATAGCTAAAAACGGATCAGGAAAAACCAGTTTGTTAAACATTTTAACAGGCCAAGATAAAGGAGATGATGGAACTATAGTCATTGACAAAAACATTCGTTGGGCATACATTGAACAGGAGCCTCATTTTGAAGGAACAGATAATGTTTGGTCGGCCATTTATAATTCTGACAATGAGTTATTACAATGTGTAGCCAAATACGATGAAGTTATAGAAGCGCTAGAAAAAGACCACGAAAGTGTTCATAACCAAAACCAACTTCAGTATGCCATGGAAGCCATGGACCTTCACCAAGCTTGGGATATTGAATCAAGAATTAAAACCATTTTACAGCAATTAGATCTTCACCATCATTTGCATAGCAGCATTGCTAGCTTAAGTGGTGGACAGAAAAAAAGATTAGCCATTGCACGTGTTTTAGTGCAACAGCCTGATTTTATTATCATGGATGAACCTACCAATCATTTGGATATTAAAATGATTGAATGGTTAGAAACTTATTTAACGGTGAATAACATGACCCTTTTGTTAGTTACCCACGATAGGTATTTTTTAGATAAAGTATGTAATGAAATCATTGAATTAGCCGAAGGAAATTTATATACTCACAAGGGTAATTACGCTTATTTTTTAGAAAAGAAAGCGCAACGAGAGGAATATAACGACAAAGAAACCGATGCTGCGCGCAAACTCATGCGCAAAGAGTTAGAATGGATGCGCAAGCAACCAAAAGCCCGAACAACCAAATCGAAAAGTAGGATAGATGCCTATTATGAAATAAAGGAAAAGGCTTCGTACAAGCGTGATGATGGAAAAGTTGAAATAAAAATGAAAATGGAACGCTTGGGTTCTAAAATTTTAGAAGTTCAGCAGTTGCAGAAATCTTTTGGCGATTTAAAAATATGTAAAGACTTTACTTACACCTTTAAACCTGGTGAAAGAATAGGAGTAATAGGTAAAAATGGTGTTGGAAAAACTACCTTTTTAAACATGCTTTTAGGAACTGAAAAACCAGATGCTGGTAAAATAAGTTTGGGCGATACTGTAAAAGTTGGTTACTACAGCCAATCTGGAATGCAGCTAAAGGAAGATAAACGAGTAATTGAGGTAATTACCGATATAGCTGAATACGTAGAAATGACGAAGGGTGAAAACGTAACTGCTAAAACTTTATTGACTCGTTTCCTATTTGAACCTAAAAAACAACATAATTATGTTAGTTCATTAAGTGGTGGCGAAAAACGCAGACTTTATTTATTGACCATATTAATGGGTAAGCCAAACTTTTTAGTGTTAGATGAACCCACCAACGATTTAGACATTGAAACTTTAAATGTTTTGGAAGAATTTTTAGAAGAATATGGTGGCTGTATCATGGTAGTAACCCACGATAGGTATTTTATGGATACCATTGTTGATAGTTTATTTGTGTTTGAAGGGGAAGGTAACATCAGGCCTTTTAACGGTAACTACCAAGAGTATTTGAATGAGCAGGAAGACATTCAGGCGGCATTATATGCTGCTAAAAGCACCACTCCAAAAGGAGAATACAAAGCGCAAGAATCAAAAACAGAAATAGAAGCACCTGTAAAAAGAAAATTGACTTTTAATGAGCAACGATTATTTGAACAATTAGAAAAAGAATTAGCCGAGCACCATGCTAAGAAATTGGAATTAGAAAATAAACTAAGCGAACCAAGCACTAGCAATGACGACTTGATGAGCATGGGAAAAGAACTGATAGAAGTCAATAATGCCATAGATGAGAAGGAGTTAAAATGGTTAGAACTAAGCGAATTAGTTTAGGTACAAAAAGCTTTAAAATAATAATATAAAAATATTTCACATAACAGTTGCTTTATATTCAAATATGGCTATATTTGCACCCGCTAAAAAGGAATACTGATAGCACGATTCTGTAGCTCAGCTGGTAGAGCATTACACTTTTAATGTAGGGGTCCTGGGTTCGAATCCCAGCGGGATCACACCTTTAAACCAAAAGCCTTGTAAATTATTTACAAGGCTTTTTTGTTTTTAGGAATTTCTAAATTGATAAAGGTTGGTGTTTTTTAAAATGGTTTACATTTCAAAACCAACCATGGTCATTTCGAGCGGAGTTGAGAAATAATAAAATCGTTCTCGACTCCGCTTGAACTGACTTATTAAAATTTAAAAATAAATCTATATTGCAGATAATTTGGAAAACATAATATGACAAACAAAATGCAATCATTTCTAAATATAAAAATTACTGTTTTATTATTAACTACTGTTTTGTCATTTTGTTTATTTTCTTGCAATTACTCACAAAATGATCAACAAAAAACCGATATTAAATTAGACAGTATTGTCAATGAAAAATTGAAAATTGAAAAGACAAATTCAATTGTTAAATCAAAAGAAGAAGAATTTTATACAATTGACAATATTGACATCATGAAAGAAGATTTAGGTATATTCAATTATGAAGATGCTGAAGACGCTTGCTTAAAATTAAAGGGTGCTTGGCGACTACCAACATCAGACGAGTTGAATTTAATTTATAACCATAGTGATAGTTTAGGCCAATTTAAAACTAAATATTATTTGGGTGTGGGTTATGATCCTGAGGATAGTCAAAAGATGGTTTATAGATTAGATATTATGAATGGAGATATTGAATTTTTACAAAAAAATGAGGAAATTAATTCAATATATGGCTTTCGCCAAGTTAGAAATCACAAATAATATTTTTGTTTGTATTTGTTAACATTTTTTTGAGTCAACCTATTTCAGGACTATACAGAGGACACCAACCACGGACAAAAACACTTGCGATAGTTGGAGTTGATATAATTCTAATTTTTAAAACATATTTTTCTAATTCGTGAATCTTTTCCCCAAATTATTGATATTTATTTTTATTGAGTAACAATGGTAAATGCAATTTGCGATTTTTATGAAATCAAAAAGTTTATATTTTTTATTTTCCATTCTTTTTTGTATAAATTATGCTGTAAAAGCACAGTTTTTATTTACAGAAAGTTTTGTGTTGATTCCAATCGATACACACAGACATTATATAGGAAATATAGTAGGAGGTTTTAGCTCACAGTCGCAAAAGGAAACAGTAAACCAAATAGCAGTGAGGGCTGAAATGGCTATGCGTTTAAAGCAAAATCGCATATTAACCATTGCCAATAACATGCAAGTAATTACTTATGGTAACCAAACAGTATTAAGTGGTGGTTACTTATTTGCACGTTTTAGAAACGATATTTCACGCAGTTTGTATCCTGAATATTTTGCGCAAGCCCAATGGTTAGAAACAAGAGGTTTGGAACAAAAGTTTGCTTTAACAGCCAATATTAGAAAAAGAATATTTAGGGATAAAACCTTAACATTGGCTACTGCAGCTGGTTTAGTTTTTGATTATGAGAAATGGAATTTTGATGGGGTAAAAACCGAAAATATTCCTGCGAATGCAAATTCAAAAGAAACCTACAATCCTCGTTTTAATTGGTATTTTAGTTACGACCATCAAATCAATGAAACCATTAATATCAATGCTGGATTATATTATTTTGTAAGAACAAGTTTTTCAAATCCATGTCCTCGCATAGGCTCTCATATCAGGTTTTCGTATATTATTAATAAAAATTTTCGATTTAACTTGAATTTGAAATCAATGTATGAATACCAACCAGTAGTTCCAGTATCAAATTTGTGGTATATTTTTAACAATGAATTGGCTTTTACTTTTTAGGTTTTTGAATCTAATCCAGCCTTAGGTCATTTCGAATGTATTCTAGAAATAACAAACCTGTTCTCGTCCGATAGCTATCGGACTTCGCTCGAACTGACTTATTAAAATTTAAAATGAAATCAAAAACCTAACAATTAACAACGGAACTTACCCTTCCTAATAAGGAAGGGCAGGGTAGGTGTTATTTTAGACCCTACATTAAAATACCAACAATGGCGAAAATGACAGAGAGATTGTGGCGGGACAGGCTGTGCCTCGCAATGACGTACAAACAAATGCTTGTTATTTGGCGAGCGTGAGCCTGAAAATAAAGCGGGCCGTGCTTCAGGCCATGCGGGAGGGTAGCTTTTTATTTTCTAGTCTTTTTGCTTACTTTTTTGGCAATGAAAAAAGTAAGAAGAAAAAAAAGAGAAAAAATTTTGATGATTGGTGAAGAAAAAAATGAAAAAAATATTATTGGTTGTACAGAAAACAAAGTTACAAACTTTTATTATTTATAATCACAAGTGACACTCGCCTTGCGATGCTTAACACTTGCGATTGCTGTATATTTATAACGTCAATATTTCATTCATTCTGATTCCTTTTTCTGTTTCATGAACCGAACACATTTCGTTAAAAGGATCATGTTCAAAAAATAGTAAATAATTATTTTGAACAGCTTGTTTTAATATATTGGTTTTTTCTTTCATTGCATCTAACGGACGCATATCGTAACCCATTACATAAGGTATAGGAATATGTGCTGTTGTAGGAATGGCATCGGCTAAATAAATGAGCTTAGTATTCTGATAAGGAACTACAGGAAGCATCATGTTATTGGTATGTCCAATGGTATAAAGCAAATCAATTTCAGGGTGAAATAATTCGCCTTCGTTGATCAGTTTTAATTGTCCACTTTCCATAATTGGTAAAATATTTTCCTTTAAAAAACTTGCTTTTTCTCTAGCATTTGGTGCCAATGCTTCATGCCAATGTTTTTCATTAATCCAATAGGTAGCATTTTTAAAAGCAGTTTCATATTTTGTTCTATCATTGTTCCATTGAATACTTCCTCCACAATGGTCAAAATGCAAATGAGTAAGCACCATATCGGTAATGTCGTCTTTGTAAAAACCATGAGCTGCCAACGATTTTTCTAATGAAAAATCACCATGCAAATAATAATGTCCAAAGAATTTTCCATCTTGTTTGTTGCCAATTCCATTGTCAATTAATATTAGTCTGTTACCATCTTCTATTAATAAACAGCGCATGGCCATGTTGATCATGTTGTTTTCGTCAGCTGGATTTAGTTTGTTCCAAATTGATTTTGGAACAACGCCAAACATGGCTCCTCCATCTAATTTAAATTTTCCTGTTTCTATTGAATATAATTTCATGTTAGTTGTTAGTTGTCAGTTGTTAGTTTATAGTTGTCAGTTGATAGTTGTTAGTTGTATCCTTCGACTCCGCTCAGGATGACAAATTGCCAATTGTCTATTGTCTCACGCCCTGCGTGACAAGTATTGTCTATTGCCTCCCGATGCATCGGGAGCTATTTACCCTCCATTAAAAATTCCTCTATGCTCACTGCATTTTCTAACTGATAATCTCCGCTAGCAGTTCTGCACAATGAATTCAAATAAGCGCCACAATTTAGTTTTTTACCAAAGTCAAAAGCAATGCTTCTAATATAAGTTCCTTTGCTACATTTAATTTTAAAACTTACCAAAGGCATTTCAATTTGAGTAATTTCAAAACTAAAAATTGTAATTGGTCGTGGACTTAATGTAATTTCTTGTCCACTTCTAGCAGCAGTATACGCTCTTTGTCCGTCTTTTTTTATAGCGGAAAATATTGGAGGCATTTGTAATTGTTCACCTTCAAAATTTTTAGCCGTTGCTAAAAGGAGTTCATCTGTTATAAAATTAGTTTCAAATAATTGGTCAATTTCTGTTTCTTGATCGTGGCTTGGTCTGGTAGCACCTATAAAAAAACTACCCGTATATTCTTTTTCTGAAGCCATATATTGTTCAATGTTTTTGGTTTCTTTACCTACACAAAGAATGAGTAACCCTGAAGCCAATGGATCTAAAGTACCTGCATGTCCAACTTTTATTTTACGTTTTTGTCCGTTACTTTCCAATAACGATTCTTTATGAAATCGAGTAATGGCATAACGTAATTTGTTTACTACCTGAAAACTGCTCCAACCTATTGGTTTATGAATAAGTAACATATCCTGTAAAGGATTAATAGTAGAAACATGTTTTTTGGGCTGCATTCAGTAATTAAATATTAGGCTGCAATATGTTTAATTATTCCTTAAACTCATAAATATAGTTTTATTAACTAATAAATGTTTTATAAATGAAAATAAATATTTGAAGTCAATACATAAAAAAAGCTCCTAAATAATTAATATCAGGAGCTTTTTATTATTCATTGTAAATTACAATTCAGCATATTTTTTAAAATTATTTAAAATGGCTTGCCATCCAAATTGCTGCATTTCTATTGGGTTTTCATCTTCTGCTTCAAATAAAGTAGTAATGTTAGTTTGACTATTTTCATATTGAAATAACAGTTTTGCTTTTCTATCGTCAGCCATGGTATATTCAATTAATTCGTTGGTAATAATATGGGTGTAAATACCCCAAAAATCAAAGCCAAAACTTCCATCTTTTGCTTCCATTCTATAGGAGAACTTTCCACCTATTACCAAATCATTTTCGGCTTTGGTGGTATGCCAATCATCAGATGCGCTATTCCAATTAATAATATCATTTGGGTTTGTCCATTTGCTCCAAACTGTTTCCATCGTTGCATTAACTGATGCTTTAATGGTGATGGTTTTTTCGATATTCATTTTTTTTAGTTTTTTTTTAGTTTCTAGTACTTAGTACTTAGTACTTAGTTGATTGGTTGATTATTTTTCATACAAACACTCTAATACATAATCACTTTAACACACAGACACTTTAACACACAGACACATTAAAACACTAACACTTTAACACCAATCAACCTAATTCTTATCAAGCACCATTTTATCGGTAATTAATTCAATTGCTTCATCTAAAATCAAATCAGCATTGGCAGCATTTTTCCCCAAACTAGCTTTTGCTTTTTCACGGGCTTCTTTTCTTTCTTTGTTTTTGGCTTCTGTATCTGTCAATTCTTTTTTATAGGTGGTTTCATTCACAGAAATATAATTATCTAATTCAGCTTTTTTTACTGATTCAATGTCTTCTAACAAATATTTATACTCTGGATTATTAGCCATTCTATTGCTATGTAATGAAGACAATTCAGTTAAATTATTGCTAAAATTTACATTTTTAGCATACGAATCAGGTTTTATGCTATCGTAAGGAAGTGAATATTTGCTGGCATCTTCACCAAATTCTTTACTAGCAAAAATACTTGGAAATTCTATATCAGGAATTACACCTTTGTGTTGAGTGCTTCCACCACTAATTCGATAAAACTTTGCAATGGTAATTTTTACTTGTCCCATTTTCTTATCACCATATTGCATATATTGGTCTAAGTTGGCCATGTTTTGTACAGTTCCTTTTCCGTATGTTTGTTCACCAATTATTAAAGCCCTTCCATAATCTTGCATGGCAGCAGCAAATATTTCACTTGCACTTGCACTAAATCTGTTTACAATAACCTCCAAAGGTCCACTCCAAAGAATTTCATCGTCTCTATCTTTTTCTGATTTAACAATTCCATATGCATCTTTTACTTGAACTACAGGTCCTGTTGTAATAAATAATCCAGTTAAATCAATGGCTTCAGTTAGTGAACCGCCACCATTATTTCTTAAATCAATGACAATGGCATCTACTTTTTCTTTTTTTAATTCACCAATAATTCTTCTTACATCTTTGGTAGTACTTTTATAATCTTTTTCACCTGCAGCTGCTCTGGCAAAATCAAGGTAAAAAGTAGGAATATCAATGGTACCAATTTTATATTTTTTTCCATCTTTTTTTATTTCCTTAATAGTACTTTTCGATGCTTGATCTTCTAAAACTATTTTGTCTCGTACTATTTCTATGATTTTATTTTTCTTAATGGTAATATCAGCCGAAACAATTTCCAAACGAACTATTGTTCCTTTTTTTCCTCTAATTAAACCTACTACATCGTCTATTCGCCAATCCAATACATTTACCATTTCACCTTCTTTTCCTTGACCTACCGCAGCTATTTTATCGTTAACTACAAGTAATTTGCTTTTTTCTGCTGGTCCACCTTTTACTAGTGAAGTAATTTTAGTGTACTCGTTATCGGTTTGAAGTGTAGCACCAATTCCTTCCAAACTTAAACTCATGGTAGTGTTAAAGTCATCGGCTTGTCTTGGAGCCATGTAATTGGTATGTGGATCAGTAATTTCAGTTAGGGCATTGGCATAAAAACTAAATACATCTGTAGTTTTAGTTTTGCTTAACTGCTTATATAAATTATAGTAACGTTTTCTAACTATTTCAGTACATTTTTTGTAATCTTTATCATTTGATTTTAAAGCCAATACTTCATATTT
This sequence comes from Bacteroidota bacterium, assembly GCA_947456185.1. Classification (GTDB taxonomy): domain Bacteria; phylum Bacteroidota; class Bacteroidia; order UKL13-3; family UKL13-3; genus JAAFJM01. The sequence goes on from CANGPW010000034.1 coordinate 20,996, forward strand.
TACTTTATTTAACCATAGTTTATCAAGCTCACCTATTGAATTTGTATAATTCACATCCTCTCTTTTGTATAAAAATGAATCTTGATTATCAAAACTCATTTCCGTTTTTAGTAAATCAAAAGCATAATTAATTCTTTCTTCTAACCTGCTTTGATACTTGTTGTAAATATCAAAACCAGTATTTGCATTGCCATTCAATAAATCATCGTCTAAGTTATATTTATACTTGTCAAATTCAGCAATATCAGCTTCAATAAAATACAAATGTAATGGATCTAGATGCTTGATATAATTGCTTAAAAGCTCTTCAGAAAGTTTATCATCAATAGGAATTTTGCGGTAGTGTATATTGGTAATTACCTGACCAATTAATTTAAATAATTCGCCTTGGTAAGGTTCAGGATCGAAGGTTTTTAGAACTATTTTAGTGGAATCGTTGGCTTTTAATTGGCCTATTAAACTTAATATTACTGTAATTGAAAAGATTATCTTTTTTATCATGCTTGCAAATAAGCATGCTTGTAATAAAAAAACAACATATTTTTATAAAAAAAAATCTTTAATTATTTAAAAGGTAGTTTTAATTATTTCTAAGCGAAAAAAAAGACAATGAAATAATTTATTTATTATCAATATGTCATTAAATAGGTAAACCCAAAATCCCGCCCAATCATAGTAAATAATCAATTTTAAAAAAAACTTTTAATAGCACGAGTCAAGCTCAGGCTAATTATTTTGATTCACTAATTCGTTTTATGTTTTCTAAACCTTCTTCGTAGTCTTTACTAACAAAAATTCCCATAAATAAGCCAAACCACTTGGCCATTCCTTTATTTTCTCCATCTAAGGTCCAAGTAACTTTTGTACTAAAATCGCCTTCTGGTTCTAATATAAAACCTGCAGTACTCGAATCCATTCCCTCAAACTCTAATATATATTTATTCGATTGGTTTGCTATTGCTTCTATGATTGTAATTTTTCCTTTTCCTACTTTCCTTTTTTCACTACTCCAAGTATACCATGCTCCTACGCCAAATGTTGTATCGCTAAATGTCCATTTTGTATTGGTATCTATACCATACCAAGGACTCCATTTTTCCCAATTTTTTAAATCAGTAGTTAATTGATAAATCTTATCGGGAGTGGCGTTCACTGAAATTGATTTTTCATAATGCCATTTTTCATTTAATGTAAAAGAACCAAACCATGTTGCTATAAAAATAATTGCTATGACTGTAAGAATTGATTTTATTGTTTTCATGGTTTTAAAATTTGTATAATCAAATATATTATTATGCATTTAAAAACAAAAAAAATTAACTAATGTAATGATAAATAGTTTTTTATCTAAAATAATTCAGCAATTATTTTGCATTTTTCAAATTATTGAAACAATACTTTTAGTTTTACTGTTAATAATTATACAAAAAGTAGTTTGTTTATACTTTTTATAAATGAATATTTGAAAACGTAAAAAATAAAAAAATGGTAACAAAAGCAACTGACGCTGAATTTAATGAATTAATTAAAAACAATTCAAAAGTAGTTATTAAATATTTTGCAAACTGGTGCGGAACGTGCCGCTTATTTGCGCCAAAATTTAATAAAATTTCTAATAAAGAAGAATACAATGACATTTTGTTTTTGGATGTAAATGCAGAAGAAAATCCTGAAGCAAGAAAATTTGGTGGTGTTAGCAATTTACCTTATTTTGTAGTGGTAAAAAATGGGGAAGTACTTTCGGCCGATACAACTGCAAAAGAAGAAGGTGTTGAGAAAATGATTGGATTATTATTATAATTCATTCCTATTGATTTAAAAAATAAAAAATGAAATTACCAGTTATAAAACATTTGGTTGAAACTTATTCAATTGAAGAATTGCAATTAGCAGAACAAAATTTATTAGACGAAATACCAATAGCTATTGATGTAGAAGGTAGTGATGAAGGAGAACAACTAACCCATATTTTAGGAGCTATTGATGTATTAGAAAGGGTTAAACTAGAGAACAAAGATAAATCAACTGCCTTACGTGAATTTTTTCAACGTGTTCGTAATTCAATTAGTTAATATTGCGAACTCAATTCTAAAACATGAAAATAGTAAAACCTGATTATCATTCTAGTAAATCAAAAAAGGAACAAGTAGAAGAGATGTTTGATAATGTAGCTGCTAGCTATGATTTTTTAAATCGTTTTTTGTCACTTAGAATTGATACAATTTGGCGTAAAAAAGCAATTGCTCATTTAAAAAGTATACACCCACAAATAGTTTTAGACGTGGCTACAGGTACTGCCGATTTAGCATTAGAAATTAACAAACAACTGAATCCCGCTAAAATTATTGGTTTAGATTTATCAGAACAAATGCTTGCAGTAGGACGAATTAAAGTTGCTAAAGCAAACTTAACCAGTAAAATAGAAATGGTTAAAGGCGATAGCGAAAACTTAATATTTGAAACAAATTATTTTGATGCTGTAACGGTGAGTTTTGGTGTAAGGAATTTTGAAAACTTAGATAAAGGCTTAACTGAAATAAATAGGGTTTTGAAAATAGGAGGGAAGTTAGTGGTTTTAGAATTTTCGAATCCAAAAGTTTTTCCTATCAAACAAATTTTTGGTTTTTATTTTAAATTCATTTTGCCAACCATATCTCGTTTGGTAAATAAAAAAAGCGGAAATGCATATAATTACCTGCCTGAAAGTGTAAAATATTTCCCTGAAGGAGAAGAATTTGCAAAACACTTGCGTAATTGCGGTTTTAGCAATATTATTGTGCAGCCATTAACATTCGGAACTTGTACAATTTATATCGCCAACAAATAAATTTAGTTAAATTTTATAGCAGATATTTCATCTGTTTTTTAACTGTTGTTTTATTGCATAATCATGCAACAAAAGCACAACCAAACTTGCCTCAATACGATGCTCAAAAAATTCATTTCGGATTTACTTTAGCTACAAATATTGGAAGAATGCAAGTGGAAACTCGTCCTGATTTTATGGCTGCAGATTCTTTAAGGAATGTTTCTGTTACTAACTTCCCTGGAATAGGATTAGGCGCTATTACCAATTTTAAATTAGGCAAATGTTGGGACATTCGATTAATGGCACCAGTTATTTCATTTGTTCAACGAAATTTAGTTTATGATTTTGATAATTCTCAAAAAATTGTAAAAGTTGAATCGGCCTATTGCGATGCTTCATTATTAATAAAATATAAATCGGAACGCAGAAAAAACACAAGAGCTTATGTAGTGGCCGGTCCACGTTTTAGTTATGATTTTGCAAGTACCAAAGACAGAACTAGGGGATATCAAAACCCTGTAGTTTCTTTGAATCAAATTACTTTTGGCTGGGAAGCTGGAGTTGGTATGGATATCTATTTTGAATACTTTAAATTTTCACCCGAAATAAAAACTTGCCAAACATATGGCAGCGCTTTATACCGTGATATTTATCCGTATACCCAAGCCATAGAATCTATTTATCCGCAACTTATTCAAATAAGTTTGCATTTTGAATAATTGTAAAAACGTTTAAGCAAAACTTTTTTTGCTTAAATATTTAATTTTTCTCAAATGAAATTTACCATAAACCATATTGATGCTAATTCCAAGGCACGTGCTGGTGTTATTGACACTGATAGAGGTCAAATATTAACGCCTATTTTTATGCCTGTTGGTACACAAGGAACTGTAAAAAGTGTGAATCAAACAGAATTAGCTGAACGAATAAAGGCGCAAATTATATTAGCCAATACGTACCATATTTATTTAAGGCCAGGAAGTTCGGTAATTAATAATGCTGGTGGCATTCACCAATTTATTAATTGGGAAAAACCTATGCTAACTGATAGTGGCGGGTTTCAGGTTTTTAGTTTAAATGAAATCAGGAAAATTAATGAACAGGGAGTTGAGTTTCGTTCTTATTTAGATGGAAGTAAACATTTCTTTTCACCTGAATCGGTCATGGATATTCAGCGCCAAATTGGTGCTGATATCATGATGGCTTTTGACGAGTGCACTCCTTATCCTTGTGATTATAACTACGCTAAAAACTCCATGGGTTTAACGCATCGTTGGTTAAAAAGATGCATTGACAGGTTTGACTCAACAGAAGATTTATATGGCAAAAAGCAAGCTTTATTTCCCATTGTTCAAGGTTCTACATTTAAAGATTTACGCATAGAGAGTGCTAATTTTATAGCAGATCAAGGAAGAGAAGGAAATGCCATAGGTGGACTTTCAGTTGGTGAGCCAGCCGAAATGATGTATGAAATGACAGAATTGGTTTGCGATATTTTACCAAAAGACAAGCCTCGCTATTTAATGGGCGTGGGTACTCCTGAAAATATTTTAGAATGTATTGCCTTGGGAATTGATATGTTTGATTGTGTACTGCCAACAAGGAATGCACGTCATGGTTTTATTTTTACTAGCCAAGGAATTATTAATATTAAAAACGAAAAATGGAAAAACGATTTTTCACCCTTGGATGATGTTTTTACTCCTCAATATTCAAAAGCATATTTAAAACATTTAATCAAATGCAATGAGTTTTTGGGTGCAAGTATTGCAAGTATTCAAAATCTTTCGTTTTACTTATGGTTAGTGGGCGAAGCCCGTGAACATATTATTGCAGGTGATTTTATCAGTTGGAAAAAAAGCACTTTAGAGGTTATCAATAGAAGACTTTAAAATGGCTGCTATCTGATAGAGACCAAACATAAAAAAAGCTGCTTGAAGTTAATTCAAGCAGCTTTTTTTGTTATTATGAATTTAATTATTCTTGAATCATTAATTTCATAGTAGCACTTTGGTTGTCGCTATTTACAACATTTACAAAGTAAATACCTGCTTTTAATTCATTACGTTCAATTTTTAAAGTAGCTAATTCGTAGTTGTTATAAGTACGGATGGTTTTACCTGCTAAATCTAAAATTGTTACATTATGTGAATTAGAACGATCATTAAATGCTAATACTGAAAAGTCGTTAGTAGGATTAGGGTATAATGTAACTTGGCTAGCAAATGCTGCTTCGCTTACGCTAGTGTAACCAGCAATACATTTGCTAAATTGGTAAGAAATAGTAACTGGGCTAGCAACTGTTCTAACATAAGAACGGTTAAATCCACCGATACCATTTGGCTCTAAGCAACTACGATTTAATGAATCAAAATCTTCCTCGTTAGCTTTTTGATTAGCATCACCATTGGTAAATTTATATGAAATTTTACCTGGGCAAATTGAATCAAAAGAAGCTGAATAAATACCTGGCTTACCTGCAATTTGAATCATTTCAACTGCACCTGCTTGCCATTGTGGTTTAGTAAAATCACCAATGATATATATTTTACTTGCTGGAGTTGGAGCGCCAGCTGCAGTAAAATCAACTATGAAAGTAATTTTTGACGTAGCTGGTTTGCTAGGGCAAGGGCCTTCAACTCTAGAACCGAAACAAGTTAATTTTACAGTATCATTTTTAGCTAAAGCTAAAACTCTATCACTTCCAGCTTCCCAGTTAGTGTTGCCATTTTTGTGGAAACGGAATTTGAATTTTGCTTCACCTGAATCTAAACCATTAATAGTTAATGCATAAATTCCTGAGGTGCCAACTTGGTTCATTTTAAAACCTGCTCCAAAACCAGTTAATTTTGCACCAGCACCTGTAACAGTTACCGAATCAAAACCACCATCACAATTAGAGCTGCTCATGTCAACTTGGAATGTTAATGCATAAGTAGGGATTGGTGCTGTAGTACAAGCTGAACATGATCCAAAACAAATTTTTCCTAAAGCTGTAGAAGTGGAAGTGGCTTGGTAAAAACGATTAGAGTTTCCTCCACCTTTTTGACAACTAGAAGGAATTGATTCTTCTGCCGGTCCCCATGCATTACCATTCAAATATTTGAATTCTACTCCAGCTGTTGTGTCAACGTAAGCTATGTATTCATAAACTTTATTGTTACCATATAAATTTGACATTTTAGTTTCATTTGGTTTCCAATCACCAGAAGCACCATTAGCACCTTGGAAATTACCAGCAATGAAAACTCCTGATGCATTAACACTACTTTCTTTTGCTAAATCTACTGCAAAACGCAAAGCCATTTTACCAGCAGGTGCAACACCTCCAAATAAAATAGCTGGTAAAATAGTGGTATCATTTTTTAATGAATCAATATAAATCCAACGATTACCATTGTTTCCTCCATTTGCGGCTGATTCAACTTTTGAAATTGCAGGAATTGCTTCTTCACCTGGACCCCAATTATTATCGTTAATGAATTTAAATTCATAAACTGCTTTTGCTGGAATATCAACTATTACTGAATAAATATTTCCAGAACCTCCATTTGTCATTGCAGTTTCAGAAGGTTTCCAATTGTCTGATGCACCTGCAGCTTTTTGGAAATTTCCTGCAATGTGAACGCCATTAGAACTGATTGTTTTCCCAGTCATATCAACTTGGAATTTAACTTTTTTTGCAAATAAACCACTCATGGTTACCATTGCCGCTGTCATTAGTAAGATTTTTTTCATTTTTTTTAGTATATAGTGGGTGCAATTTATAAAAAAATATTTATTTCAAAAAATTAATTTTTTAACATAAAAATATTATTTTAGCAAACTAAAAAATACTAAATGCTTTACACTACAAAATTCAAAACAAAATTATTATACACATTTACTTTTATTATATTATCTTTATTAGAACTAAATGCTCAAATTGTAACCATTACTCCAAGTTTTGCTACTGCGGAAACTAATAATGTAGTACTTACTTATAATGCCGATTTGGGTACTGCTGGTTTATTAAATCAATCGTTAATTTATGCGCATACTGGCGTTATTACAAATTTAAGTACTTCCACTAGCGATTGGAAATATGTGCTAACTAACTGGACAACTAATTTGCCGAAGGCATTATTAACAAGAGTGGGAACCACCAATGCCTATACTTTAAACATAGGAAAT
>CANGPW010000035.1 GCA_947456185.1 Bacteroidota bacterium
AATAATCCGCTTCATGGCTATACCTTAGAAACTATCTTAACTTATTTACACGGGTATTATGGCTGGGAAAAACTGTATGATCAAATTCCTATTAACTGTTTTAAAAGCAATCCTTCTATTAAATCGAGCTTAACTTTTTTACGTAAAACCCCTTGGGCTCGCGTACGATTAGAAAACACATTTGTTTATATTACCAGCAAAGGCATTGACCCAAAACTATTGGTAATAAAGGAAAAAAAGAAAAAAGTAGAACCCAAAATATAGAAAGAAAACAGTTTTACTTTCTATATTTTTCAAGATAGCTTATTTTATTCTCATTGCTCTTAATAATTTATTTCTATCGCTAATACTTGCTTGGCGGAGCGTGTAACCATCGCCACTAACCTTGCCCGCGCTTTTCTTAATCGCTTCGTTAAATACCATATCACTACTTAGCACATTCATGTTTCCTTTTAAGTATTTGAAATAATACCAAGAACCATTATTTTGCTGCAAATAAATTACTACTTCATCGGTAGTTCTACCTTTTTTAATTTCTATTCTTCCTTGTAAATTACGTTCAATTAAATATTTATCAATACTTCTTACACCAAAATCACCTTGGTTGATAAATGAACGAGTTGGTTGATTCCATTTGAACTTTAAATCGGTTATGAAAAACATTTTAAATAAATTATTAATCAATTTTCCGTTTAATTCATCACTGGCTTCATCACTAATTTTTTTCAAAACTTTGTCTTCTACTAATTCTGGAATAGAAATATTCAATATTTCTTTGTTATAAAATTCATTAGCGTTAATAGCAGATTGATCAGTAATAGAATCTGCCATTACTTTTAAAGCATTTTCGGGCAATTCAAAATCAAAAACCATGGATAAATTCATGGTAAAAATGGTATCTCTTAAATCAAAATTACTTTTCCCTGCTGCCAAAACTTTAAACTTAGGAGCATCAAATCCAAAATTAAATTTACCCTCAGCATAAATTGCTATTTTGGCTTCGCTAAATGCCATAAAATTTCCTTTTTTAGCCCCTTGTCCAAATACTTTTTCATATGGACCAATTCTAAATTCTTCAAATTTATCGTTATAGGCAAATGTTCCTTCAACCTTTAGTAGTTCCGCATCACTTTTTGAAATCATACGACTAAACATGACAGGATAAACATGTGCAGCATCGGCACTTATATTAATTCCATTATACAAAGCTTGTCTATTTAAATTGGTTAATGTAGGCAATAAATCAATATAAACTGTATCAGGATTTATAACTGCTGCAGACTTAAACCAATCTGTTTTAGGTTCATACAAATTGTGTAATGGTTTAAAAAAACCGTTGTATTCTAAGTTTTTATTAAATGAATATAACTTAGCATTTCCCCTAAAAGCTAACTTAGCTCCAACATTAAAGTTAATTGAATCTGGAATATTAGATTCCCCTACTAAATACTTTTTATCTTCAGTATAAATTTCATTTAAATAAAAACTTTGTTGTTTTTTATTTTTATCTAAAAAAATGTAATTCCCTTGGCCAAGAAAATCAGTTCGTCCATTTATTTTTAAAGAAACCTGTTCTATTTTATGATAATTAGTAATTGTATCTGCATTTATTTTAGCGTTTAACAATTCATACATTTCAGCATCTTTACCTATATCTACTTTACCATTTTCGGGTATCACCCTGCTATCTACTATATTTATATAAGGCACTTTAGTAGCATGCATTATAAAATCTGACAATGCAATTTTAGTACTCGCACTTTTAAAAGTTAAATTGTCTTGACTTTGTCGTTTAGATACTAAATAACTTGCCTGAGTTGGGCTTTCTTCATTTGTTTTTCCAATAAATTCCATTGTTTTCGGATCCATTTCCCAATGTAATTTTTCAAAACTCCCTTCGTATAAATTATAGGTAAATTCGTTATTTATTTCGTATGGATTGAGGTATGTAAAATCGCCAAAACGTTTTTCTAAATTAACATAAGCATTCATTGTTTTTGTAATAAAAGCAATTTTTGTAGAATCACCTGGCCAATATTGACGAAAAATTGCATTTTTACTTAATATTTCTACAGGGCGTAATTCATATAAATCGGCTATTAATTCACCCTCTTCAATTTTCATAGTTCCTATAGCATTCATTGTCGTTGGCGTTAAAATCAGCACTCCTCTTAATTCAGCTTTTCTATTTGCAATTTTTAATGGTTCTCCTTTATTAAATATAAACATGGTATCTTGATATGGTGCCCAGTGGTTAAATACGCTTGATGAACTAGCAACTGTTGGATACAAATCAGTTTGATCATTTTTAAAATATTCACAATTGGCATTCACGCTATCCAATAACAAATTGAACCTATTACTTTTTGACTTTGAAGACAAGTAAGAAATTATTCCATCGCCTATTAAACCTTCATTACTTAAACTTAAAGCAAATTGTCCGGTGCCTTTTCCCTTGTATAAATTATAACTGGAATTAAAGTCGTTAGGAATATAAAAACCCAATGATTTATCGGGTTGTAAATTTATTTCTTGTCGCATATCTGGAACTATTCCATCACTAAATAATGTTCCTGGCAAAGCCAAAGTATATAAATTCAAATCACTTAAACTGTCAATTTTAAATGGATCTACAGAAAAGAAAAACCTATCTTGAACATAATTTCCTAGTTGAGTAGTCGGATAATCATAATATACTTTAGAACCTACTTCACTTGTAAATTTGGGGTAACCAGGGTAATTTTTTCTACTACTTTTATTAAAGGGATAATCTATTTCTAAAGTTCCGTATATATTTTGAAGCACACTTTTTACATTGGCTAAATATCCCAAAGTATCATCTTGATATAAAAATATTAGTGAATCAACATTGTTAAGTCTAATATCAAATTTTGTATAATCAAATGAGAAATTACTACCATAAAAATCAGCTAAACCAGCACGTAATTTCCCATTAAAATCAATAGTTCTGTTTTTCTTAATTGTTAAAATTTGTTCTCTTGGAGTTACTTCTACATTTTGAGAATCACTGAACTTAAATTTCCCAACTCCTTGAATAATTAAATCATTGTTGATTAAACTTAAAGCAGCATTTGGAATTGCACTTATTATAGATTTAAAACTTATAGCATCATAATCAGTTTTGCCCATGTGCGAGTTCACATAATCTTTTAGTTTTGTTTTTATTGTAACCGTTTTTAACTGTTCATTATAATTTAAAAAACCCCTGTCATTTAAATCTATCATCATTATTTTTATATCGCTCAAGTCGCTTTTGTGATAAGCAGCATAAGACTCAATATTGAATGAAGTAATTTTATATTTTTCGCAGTATATTTTTATACGCTGCAAAGGATTATAATCCAACATTCCTTGTAATCTCTCATAAATAACATCTCTAAAATAATTGATTGATTGAAATTTTGCAGGATCATCACCAGCTATGTTATTCAAATCAATTTTGGGATTATTAACATTCCATTGTAGCTCATCTACATAAAACTCTAAATTGTGAAAATAATCAACAAATGGAGCGGCACTTATTCCCATTTTTTTATCCCGGTACAAACTTATTTTATCTTCATTTATTAAATAGGTAAACTTTAATTGAGGATGAAAAATGGAGTCTTTGTCTAAAAAAATAGTTAATTCAACTTTATCATTTGTAATCTTATTATCGCGCATAAAAAACTCATCACTGGCAATTCGCATTACAGGTTTATTTTTAAAATAAAAATACAATTCTGCTTTTTGATTTTCCGAGCTTTTACCAACTACCAATGCTCCTTTTAATCCAAAACCACCTTTATATTTTGCTTTGCCATAAGTAATTCCACTAAATGTTTGCGAGGTGCTTTCAAACTGAGGATAAATTGATTTATTTCCTTGATTACTTCCTAAAGGTTTATCATAAACTTTTCCAATTACAGGCTCTTTAAATCTATCTTTATAAGTAAGCATGGCACTATCAGCTGTCATTAAACCATCGTATAAATTTATTGAGTAATTATTCAATTTTGCAAAAACAAGTGCTGTATCTAATCCAACTCTCGACCAATCAACTTTCCCACCCTTACCTATAAACTGATTTGTACCCGCATAATACTTTCCATTTGTTCTTAAAATTTCAAAAGTATCGCCAGGTGTATAACATATTAAATCTAAATTTTTAAAAATAAAAGTAGCTTGTCCTTCCATTTTCAAATCAACATCAGTAGCATTACAAACCCAAACCGAAGTTCCCATTTTAAGCATCACATTATCGGCAAATACATTTTTGGAAACATTTAAAAATCTTTTAAATTCTTCTGCATTTTTCTTCAAAGCACCAGATAAAGTTTTTTGCAAATTGTCAAATTTTACTAATTGATTATTTGCTACCAATGCATTAATTGTTTGCATATAAAAGTAAAATTCTATACTCGGCTGCATTTGTTTTTGAAGCATTTCGTTACAAATTTTTAACATTTGTTGCTTTTGAGGTAAGCTGAATTTTCCAGTATTGTAATTGGTAGCAAAGTTTTCCGCTTCATCTTTTGCATCGCTTTTTCCGCTACGCATAAACGATTCAAATTCGTTTATAAAAACATTGGGATCATTAGAAAAACTTGTTGGCCTTTGGCCTAATAAATGAGTATTTGATAAAAGATATAAAAGCGAAATAAAAATGTATTTTTTCATTGGGTGCAAGTTAATATTTTTGATTTGTAAATTTTGAATTAACAGTTTTCCGTTGCCTATACTTCGACTTTGCTCAGTATCCGTGAACGACAATTAATATTTTGCCAATTGGATCCCGATACATCTGGAGCCAATTGGTCATTGATCTTGTCGAAATGATTGTCTATTGCTCATTGTTCAAAGTAAACAAAATCGTTATCAGCAGTAATTGTACAATTTCTACCTAAATAAACACATAAATTCAAGTTTTCGTGTCCGGCTGGAAAGCCATAAAATACTGGAAAATTATATTCTTGGACAGCTTCTTGAATAATTTCAAAACAAGATTTATTAAAAGCAAATGGCGCTGAATTTTCATTCATATCGTTCATTCCACCCACAATTAAAGCTTTTAAATTCTTTAATTTTCCCGCACGTTTGAATGTTTGCATCATTCTATCTATGTGGTAAAAATATTCACCAATGTCTTCAATAAAAAGAATTTTATTGTCAAAATTTAAATCGCTGGTGCTACCTAATAAGCTAAATAAAACTGAGAGATTTCCACCTACTAATTCACCCGTAACGGTTTTGTTTTTATTGAATGGGTGCTGCACAAATTGAATAGTAATCGGATTGCCAAAGAATGCGTTTTTTAAACTTTCAATGGTTTCTGTATTAAAATATTTGCCTTGCATGGTAACAGGCATGCAACTATGCAAAGTTGTGATTCCAAAGTTGTGATTAATATGAGCATGCAAAACTGTCACATCGCTAAAGCCAGCTATTATTTTAGGTTTTTGAATAAACTTTGTAAAATCTAATTGGTCAATAATTCTAACTGTTCCATAACCTCCTCTTGCAATAATAATGGCGTTTACTTCCTCATTATCTAATAATTCTTGGAAAGCTTTTGTCCTAATTTCATCGCTACCTGCAAAGGCATTTTGCTTCGCAAACAATGATTCATTGACCATTACATTTAAACCCCAACTTTCAAAAATGTTTGTTGCATTTTCAATCATTTGTTTATCTACATGCCTTGCTGTGGCAGCTATGGCAATGGTGCTTCCCTTTGTTAAAAACATGATTTATCAAGTTAATTTTTTCAAAAGTAGTTTTTTCAAAAGAATTAATATGGGTTTATTGATGAAAAAATACTTCTAATTATAAAAAATCTTTAATAAATATTCAAATAAATTGAAGCAATCTAAAAACAAACCTGTTTTCAATAAGTAATTTTAAGTTAAGAATATATTTTAAAAAACAATTCAAATATATTATTGACATATTATTTTTAGCGTTATAATTTATAATTATATTCGCAGCATGATGTCAAAACACTTAATAGCTCCTTCCATACTTTCGGCCAACTTTGAGCAGCTAGGAAACGATATTGAAATGATAAACAAGAGTGAAGCCGATTGGTTTCACGTAGATATTATGGATGGCGTTTTTGTTCCTAATATTTCATTTGGTTTTCCAATTATGAAATCATTACAAAAACTAGCAACCAAAACTTTAGATGTTCATTTAATGATTGTTCAACCTGAACGTTATATTAACGATTTTAAAGATACTGGAGCTAATATTCTTTCAGTTCATTACGAAGCTTGCACACATTTACATAGAACCATTCATGCCATTAAAGAAGCAGGAATGAAAGCTGGTGTAGCAATTAATCCTCATACTTCTATCGAATTATTAAAGGACGTAATAGCCGATATAGATTTGGTATGTATGATGAGTGTTAATCCGGGTTTTGGCGGACAAAAATTTATTGAAAATACCTATCAAAAATGTACTGATTTGAAAAATTTGATAGATCAAAAAAATAGTCAATGCTTCATAGAAATTGATGGTGGTGTAAATGAAATTACCGCGCCCAAATTATTAGCTGCTGGCGCAAATGTATTGGTAGCAGGAAATTATGTTTTTTCATCAAAAAATCCTGTTGATACAATAGCTAGTTTAAAAGCCTTGTAATAAATTTTCAAGAAATAATTATTCTTCAAAAAACTTTTGTAATTTCACCAAATAATATTTCCCTAAAAATGAATAAACTTCCTATTATTGGTATAACCATTGGCGATTTAAATTCAATTGCTCCAGAAGTAGTTATAAAAACTTTAAGCGACCCTAGAATTTGCGAATATTGTATTCCTGTTATTTATGCTTCTCCAAAAGTTATTGGTTTTTGGAAAAAGTTAATTGGCATGCCCGATTTTTTTGTAAATATTATTAGATATGTAGAACAAGCACACACCAAAAAAGTAAATTTGGTAACATGTTGGGAAGAAGAAGTTGAAATAAAAATTGGTGAGGCCAATGAAAATGGTGGCAAGTATGCTTTTAAAAGTTTAGAAATTGCAACGCGTGATTTAAAAGATGGTAAAATTGATGGTTTAGTAACTGCTCCTTTGAATAAAAATTTAGTAAATAGCGAATTACTTCCATTTAAAGGTCATACAGAATACTTAGCTCATGAATTAAACAGTCATAATTATTTGATGTTTTTAATCAGTGAAAACCTAAAAATTGGTTTAGTTACCGGCCATGTTCCTATTAAAGATGTAGCATCAAAACTAACTACCGAAAATATTTTAAAGAAAATAAAAACAATGAATGAGTCGTTAAAAAACGATTTCAATTGTCCCAAACCAAAAATAGCTGTATTGGGTTTAAATCCTCATGCTGGCGATAATGGTTTAATTGGTAACGAAGAAAAAATAATAATAATTCCAGCAGTAACCGCAGCTCAATCTGAAGGCATTACCGCTTTTGGTCCTTATCCAGCAGATGGATTTTTTGGATCAAAACAATATGAAAAATTTGATGGTGTTTTAGCCATGTATCACGATCAAGGATTAATTCCTTTTAAATCGTTTGCCTTTAGTGATGGTGTAAACTATACTGCCGGACTTAAAATGGTAAGAACATCGCCCGACCATGGAACTGCATATGACATTGCTGGTAAAAACAAAGCTGATGAAAGAAGTATGAGAAATGCACTTTATCTGGCTTTAGATATTATTGCTAGAAGAACTGACAATGCAATTTTAAAAGCAAACCCCTTAGCTTTTCAACAGTTTAAACGTGAGCGCTTTAGAATGGACTTTTAAACTTTTTAAAACAATATTACATGATAACAGTTATTTTATGGAAAGAATAAATTGTTCATATTGCAAAACTTTTAAATATAATAATGGCAAAAATAAAATTTGATAATAAAAATCCTGAATTCTTCAATGTATTAAAGGATAGAGTTCAGGAATATTTTGAAACAAAAAATATTAAACAAACTGGAAATTATAAATTGTTTACTAAAACAGCAATCTTGTTTTCGATACTAATTGCTTGTTATACAATTTTAGTGTTTTTTACTCCAGCATCTAATTTACTGAGCATTGCTATCTGTATTCTATTAGGGATCAATTTTGCATCTATTGGTTTTAATATTATGCACGATGGTGCACATGGCAGTTATTCTACAAAAAAATGGGTCAATGAAATCATGAGTTTATCACTTAATGTGTTAGGAGGAAGTAGTTATATGTGGAAATTAAAACATAATATTAACCACCATTCATATACCAATATTGAAGGCATGGATGATGATATTGACATCAAACCTTTTATTAGAGTTCATCCAGAACAAGATGGAAAATGGTTTCATCGTTTTCAACATATTTATAGTTTTTTATTATATGGATTAACCTATTTATTTTGGATATACTTTAATGATTTTAAAAAATATTTTGGGGGAAAAGTTTCAGAATTTGTTCCATTACGCAAAATGGATTTAAAAGAACATGTTATATTTTGGACCACTA
Organism: Bacteroidota bacterium; assembly: GCA_947456185.1. GTDB lineage: Bacteria > Bacteroidota > Bacteroidia > UKL13-3 > UKL13-3 > JAAFJM01. The sequence continues at coordinate 8,493 of CANGPW010000035.1, forward strand.
AAATTGTTTATGTCTTTTTGTTTTTATTATTGCCTTTTTATTTTGCTGGCGTTGTGAAAACTTTGGTTGGTTATTCTATCGTAGTATTTGTAACTGGATTAGTAATTGCTATAGTTTTCCAATTGGCACATATTGTTGAAGACATGCCTTTTATTGATACCAACGGATCGTCTCATAAAATTGAAACTGAATGGGCTATTCACCAAATTAATACTACAGCAGATTTTGCTACCAAAAGTAAAACCATGACATGGTTCATGGGTGGTTTAAACTTTCAAGTTGAACATCATTTGTTCCCAAAAATTAGTCATATTCATTATCCTCAAATTCATAAAATAGTAAAACAAGCTTGTAAAGAATTTGATGTAAAATATCGCGAGTTTCCAACAGTAATTAGTGCAGTTCAATCACACTTGCTTCATTTAAAAGCAATGGGAGTTGCATAAAAAATATTGATTAGAAAAAAGCCACTCGTTCAATATGGGTGGCTTTTTTTATGGTTTTTTATTAGAAACTTCATTCAATTTTTTTCATAAAAAAACCAATTCTATTTCAGAATTGGTTTTTAAATAAAAGTTTAAATTTATTGTAAATTATAATTTTCCGGCTACCGCTTTTTGAACTAAATCGGCTGCTTCTTTTAATACAATTGCAGAGTATACTTTCAATCCGCTTTCATCTATTAATAATTTAGCAGCTTCGGCATTTGTACCTTGTAAACGAACAATAATAGGAACAGGAATATTACCAATTGATTTATAAGCATCCACAACACCTTGGGCAACTCTATCGCAACGAACAATTCCACCAAAAATATTGATCAAAATTGCTTTTACGTTTGGATCTTTTAAAATAATACGGAAACCCGCTTCTACAGTTGTTGCATTAGCACTACCACCTACATCTAAAAAATTTGCAGGATCGCCACCACTTAATTTAATAATATCCATTGTAGCCATTGCTAATCCAGCACCATTCACCATGCAACCAACGTTTCCATCTAATTTTACATAGTTCAAATCATGTTTTTTAGCTTCTACCTCAGTAGGATCTTCTTCAGCTGTATCGCGCATTGCTGCATAATCTGCATGACGGTATAATGCGTTGTCATCAATATCTACTTTTCCATCTACCGCAATAATTTTATTATCGCTGGTTTTTAAAACTGGATTTATTTCAAACATGGCAGCATCAGAATTTGAATATGCTTTATATAAAGCAGTAACAAATTTTACCATTTGCTTAAATGCCTCTCCTTCGCAACCTAACGTAAAAGCAATTTTACGCGCTTGAAAAGCTTGTAAACCTACTTTAGGATCAATGGTTTCTTTATGAATTAAGTGAGGAGTATGTTCAGCAACATGCTCAATGTCCATTCCACCTTCAGTACTGTATACAATAATATTTTTACTTTGGCCTCTATCAAGCATTACACTCATGTAATATTCCTTAGGTTCGCTATCGCCAGGATAATATACATCTTGAGCAACTAAAACTTTACTTACCAATTTACCTTTTGGCCCAGTTTGAATAGTAACTAAAGTACCTCCAATTAAATTACTTGTAATTTCTTTGGCTTTATCGGCATTTTTAGCAACAGCAACTCCGCGTTGCTCTGAACCAATAATACTTCCTTTACCACGTCCGCCAGCATGTATTTGCGCTTTAACAACTACCCAATCGCTTCCATATTGTTCTTTTAATTTAAGTGCAGCTGTATAAGCTTCATCTGCAGTTTCAGCAACTATGCCTTCTTGCACTGCAACTCCAAACGATTTTAATATTTGTTTGGCTTGATATTCGTGTATATTCATTTTATTTTAAATGATGATTGTTTATTGGGCACGAAAATAGCAGATATACTCAATTACACAATTAAAATATTTAGCATATTTTGTGTTAAATATTAGCTTTTATAAAAAACAAAAAAGCCATTCGTTTTTAAATCGAATGGCTTTTTTTAATCTTTATAATTTATTGTTAAGACTTTTCAATCAACGTCTCTCTATCTTATTGCACCTTGGAATAATGGATTGCTAAACATTTTAGCAAACTCCATATCACTTTTAGCCATGTTTCTTACTTCACTATTTACACTAATGGCTTTAATTAAGTTAGCAGCAACATCATCTACATTATTAGAACGTGCAGCGGCAACAGCTCTTAAATAATAGTGATTCCATTTTAACTCATCAGGATTTAAACCATCAATTGTAGCTTTACAAGCAGCAGCATTTCCGTTTAACAAAAGTGCTAAGGCAGTATTAAAATCATTTATTTTACTGTTGTTAAATGATGAAACAGCTTCTACATAATTACCATTTTTAACAGCTAATAAACCTAAGTTGTAACTTACGTCAGCGCCTTTAGTTCCTGCCATGTTATAATATTTTATTGCTTCAGCATAGTTTCCTGTTAATTTATAAACTACACCATAATTAGCTAATAAAGTAGGATTTTCTGGACTTAAAACTAATGCTTTATCTAAATTAGTTTTTGCAGCGGCAAAATCATTTTGTTGAATATTAGAAACAGCTATGTTGTTATAACTTCTCCAATCCTCGCTATTAATAACATTGTAAGCATTTAAAACTTCTTGTTTTTTAGTTAAATCAGTTGAAATGATAGCTAAATGAAACAATTCTTTTGGAGATAATTTATCGTACATACCATAAAAAGTAAGCAATTCTGCATCAGTTTTCATTGGGCTTGCACCTTTAATAATTAATTCCGATTTACGTAAACTTGGTAAAACGCTAACTTTTGCTTTTTCCCAAACTTTAGGAAAATTACGTCTTAATAAGCCTTCTCTTTCTTCGTCACTAATTCCTTTGTTTCTTAACACTTCAAGAATTGCATCTTTTTCTTTATATTCACTTGAAATAATTGCTTTTTCAAAACCTAACCAATCTTCAGCACTGCTATAACCACGTGTAAAGTTTTCATCATTCACTTCAGTAAAACCTAGTTTTCTCAATTCTTTTTTGAAGAATTTAAAAGTAGATTCTTCTCTACCTTTCGATAAATTTGTATTTCTATCTAATTCACCATCAGGAGAAGCATATGCATTAATGGCAATTCCTCTTGCTACAAAGTTTGTATCAGCTTTTAACAAAATGCCTAATGCTTTTATTTGAGCTTTATTACTTAAGTTTTTACCTGCTGAGAATTTAGGATTAAATTTATCATTGTCTAAAGGAAAATAGATATTGATTGATTTATTTACTAATTCAACTTTGTAATCATCGCTAGTAAAAATTGTTTGATCGTTATTATTCAATAACAATGGAGTAACAATGGTACCTTCAGCTAATGCACCAACTGTGATAGGAACTTCTTTTCCTAAAGCAGTAAATTTAGGCATTAATTTCGCACTTTTCATACTTGGAGTGTATGCAATTTTTGTACTATATGAAACTTTTCCACCCAATTTAGTGTCAACTGTTTCATCAGCGCTACCTTTAGCTTTAGTACCTTTTATGGTAGTTTCCTTTAAATTTATTACTGTTCCATCTTCACACTTTAAATATGGTGAAAATGTAATAACTGTTTTTGGATTAATAGATTTAGCAGGAACATTTGCATTAATAATAATTTCTACACTGTCTCCCTTTAATTCCAATGGATTTGGAATTACTGTGTAATTGTTTTTTGTAAAGTTGTTTTTTACGCTACATGCAGCTATTAAGCTAATGCATGATACTGTAAAAATAACTTGTTTCATATGTCTCATATTATTTTATAGTTTTGTTGCAGCAATTATAATTATTTTTGTTCAAAAAAAATCAATTAAAATATTTATGTATTTAGTTAAAATAAAAGGAGTTGCGAAAATTCCAGATTATTTACAAATAAGAGATGACAACTTTACTCTTGTTTGTTATACCAGAACCGATAGACCTGAAAAGGCTTTAGAGAAATGTGGGCTTGGATTAGAAATAGAAAAAATTAAAGAATTAATGCACAAAGTTCCATTTGGTCAGGTAACTCCATTTGAATTATAAATAAAAAAAATGATAAATAAAATTGTGAAATATGAATAAATCTGTAATTATAAATTTAAAAAATGTAAGCGTTTTTCAGCAAAATTCTTTAATACTTTCCAATGTGAATCTTGAAATTTTAGCATCTGAATTTATTTATTTAATTGGACAAACAGGAAGTGGTAAATCAACTTTGTTAAAGACCATTTATGCTGAACTAGCATTAAACAAAGGAGAAGGTAAAGTAGCCGAGTTTAATTTACACCAACTTAAAGATAATCAAATTCCATATTTACGCAGAAAAATTGGAATTGTATTCCAAGATTTTCAATTGTTAACAGATAGAAGTGTATATGAAAATTTATATTTTGTGCTAAAAGCAACAGATTGGAAAAATAAAGCTGAAATGGATTCTAGAATCAATGAAGTTTTGGAAATGGTAGGTTTGGATACCAAAAGCTTTAAAATGCCTTTTGAATTAAGTGGTGGCGAACAACAACGATTAGTTATTGCAAGGGCATTATTAAATAAACCTGAAGTAATTTTAGCCGATGAACCAACGGGAAATTTAGATCCTGAAACTAGCAATGGAATTATGGAATTATTGCACAAAATTGCTAAAAGCGGAACAGCCATATTAATGGCAACTCATGATTATAGATTAATAACCAAATTTACTGGAAGAATTATTAAATGCGAAAAAGGTTCAATTAATGAATTGGCCGTCATTGAAGAAAAGTTAATGGGTAACTAATTAGCTTCTAGCAAATGGCTTTCTATTGTTTATTATTTAATATTTCAATTAATTACTTTAATTAAATTGGCTTTTAGCCAAATGCTAGGTGCTAGCAGCTAGAATAAAAAGATGGAATTAAACTACAAAAAATATGGTGAAGCAAATGAAACATTGATTATAATTCATGGTTTTTTGGGCTCATTAGATAATTGGCATACCCTAGCAACTTCATTTGGCAACCACTTTTCTGTTTACACCATTGACATGCGAAACCATGGAAAATCGCCACATACCGAGCACCATACTATTGAATTAATGGTAAATGATTTGGCTGCTTTTATGGACAAACATCAAATAATATCTTCAAATATTTTGGGTCATAGCATGGGCGGAAAAGTAGCTATGCAATTTGCCTTTGATTTTCCCGATAAAATAGAAAATCTAATAGTTGCAGATATTGCACCTAGGCAATATAAACGTGGACACGATTCAGTTTTTGAAGCTTTAAACGCTATAAAATTTGACCAAATTACAAAAAGAAAAGATGCAGAGGATATCCTATTTCATTTGATACCAGATTTTGGAACACGTCAGTTTTTATTAAAAAACCTAGCTCAAAATTCCGATGGTGGTTATCATTGGAGAGTAAACTTACCTGTTTTAGAAAAAGAATACGATGAAATTACTAAACCAATTATTTATTCAGGTGTATTTTTAAAACCTGCATTATTTTTACGTGGTTCACTTTCACTTTATATTCAAGCAACTGACGAAATTGAAATTCAAGAACAATTTATTTTAGCTCAAATTTATACCATTGAAAATGCAGGACATTGGCTTCATGCTGAAAAGCCAAAAGAATTTTATGAAAAAGTGACTTCGTTTTTAAATGAAAACATATTCAATTAGGAATTTATCTAAAAAAATAGCATATTTGATTAAAAAGCTTGCAAATTGAAAAGCACTTTACAAAATTGTAAAATTGATTTTAAGCTACTTAAACAAAAAAATATAAAAAAAAAGGCTTAGCATTTGTATAACTTGATTGTTTTTATACTTTTGCACTCCCTAAACAATGCGAAAGTAGCTCAGTTGGTAGAGCGCAACCTTGCCAAGGTTGAGGTCGCGAGTTCGAGCCTCGTCTTTCGCTCCATTATTAATCAGCTTTTCTTTTATTAGAAAAAATAATTAATAGGCCCGGGTGGTGGAATTGGTAGACACGCAGGACTTAAAATCCTGTATCCTTTAAAGATGTGCGGGTTCAAGTCCCGCCCCGGGTACAAAAGCCTTTGAATTTATTCAAAGGCTTTTTTTATGATTTTAAATAAACCTTTTCCTTAAAAATCATCCTGAAATTCATCATCTAGTAGCAAATCATCATTGAATAAATTATCGTTCAAATTAGGAAACATGCGGTCTTTTTCACTTTGTTCTTCATGAAAATTATTTTCCTTTTTTATTGCTTTGATGCGTTTTAAAAGTGAATCAAATGAAGTAACTTCTGCAGGCAAGCACATTTCTTTAAAAGCAATCACTTCATCTTGAATATTTAACAAACGTTCTTCAAACTCATTGATATCCAAATCATCAAATTGCTTTTCTAAATCTATCAAATTTGATTGTAATCTTTCTAACTCTATGTTTTTCATATAAGGACTTTTATTTTCAGTAAAAATGCAAATTTGCTTTTCGTTTTTTATTTTTCAAAATTATAAATAAAACTATATTGCTTGAAGTTTGTAATTAAGTATAATTATGTCGTTTAAAATATATACAAAAACTGGCGATACCGGCCAAACCTCATTGATTGGTGGTGTTAGGGTTCCCAAATTTCATTTAAGAATAGAAAGTTATGGCACCGTTGATGAATTAAATTCATACATTGGTTTAATAAAAGATAGCATAACAAACAACCAATTTCAAGCTATTTTAGCTGAAATTCAAGACCGATTATTTACTATTGGTAGTCTTTTGGCAAGTGATCCTGAAAAAAGTAAAATGAAAGTTCCCGATATTTTTGAAAAAGACATTGAATTACTCGAAAATGAAATGGATGCAATGGATAAAACTTTACCAGAATTGAAAAGTTTTGTTTTGCCAGGCGGCAATATTGTTGCCTCTCATTGCCATGTGGCACGCTGTATTTGCCGTAGGGCAGAAAGATTAGTAGTTCATTTGGCAACAGAAACAGAAGTAAATCCTATTGTTCCAAAATATTTAAATCGTTTGAGTGATTATTTATTCATGCTTTCTCGTAAAGTTGTCATTGATTCGGGTGCTGTCGAAATAGCCTGGCGCCCAAGAATGTAGTTTAGTTGATGGATGATAGACCATGGATGATAGATGATAGGCTATGAAAAAATTTATTTGCTATCGTCTATTGTCCATGAACTATTAACCACCAACAGCATATAAAAATAGGAAAGCCAAATTATTCTGCCATCGGCAATGGTAGAAAAATAAGAAAGGAAATATAAAAAAATTGCACTGCCAATACTTGCCAAACAAGCTAAATACAAAGGATATTCAATGATTTGACGAAAATTTTTAGTAAATAATTCTTTGAAAAACAATAAGCCAACCAAGCCAAAACTTAATATCACACTGAACCAAGAATGGAATCGGTAAAAATTAATGGAAGCACTTTTCAAATTAAAAGTCCAAAAATTATTACGCGTATTTTCTAACGAAATGGGTGCGTATTTTCTTATAAAATAAACTCCAAATAAGTATAAAATAATAGAAATTAATGTTACAAAAACTGCATTTTTTTTATTGTTTTTAAAATGATAAAACAAGTAAAAAGGAATGCTGATGACAATGGTCTCTTTCACACATAATCCAAATAGAACAGCCAATACAAACAACCATGCTTGTTGTTTAAAAGTAGAATAAATACTGATTGCAATAAATAAAAAAAGCGCGGTATCAACATAAGCAATGCTAGCATAATAAAACATGGGAAATGAAAACAAAAACAGCCAAATAGATTGCCATTTTTTGATGTTTGGAATGTTTAATAATTGCAAAGCATGATAAAAAATAAACAACCCTAAAGCTAAAAACAAAGCATTGATTAAATTAATGGAGGTAAGCGCAGAAAAAGGCAAATAACTAGCCGTTAATGGAACCAAAAACCGCCAATTGGTGGCCGGACGTAATGCTAATTCCATAGGATTTCCCCTAAAATATTCTACATAATTTTCAAAATATTTTGCATCGTAAGGCACTTGTTTTACAATTATTTGATTGCCGTTAAAACGTGGCAAAATCATGGCCATAAAAAGCAAACTGGTGATAATAAAATAATATAAATTGTTACTTTTCAAGTCCTAAAATAATATGGTGGTGATTAAAATTTAAATACATTTGTATTGCAATTAACGCATAAGTATTTTTAAAACAATAAAACAATGACCGTAAAAATATTTACCGACCAAATGAATCGCGAAATAAGCGTTCAATTTCCTCCAAAACGAATCATTTCGTTGGTGCCATCACAAACTGAATTTTTATACGATTTAGGATTGAAAAATGAAATCATTGGGCAAACAAAATTTTGCATTCATCCTGAACAAATGCGGAAGCAAAATACAATGATTGGCGGTACCAAAAACCTAAAATTGGAATTAATTGCGCAGCTAAAACCCGATTTAATTATAGGAAATAAAGAGGAAAACGAACAGGTACAAATTGAATATTTAATGCAGCATTTTCCGGTATGGATGAGTAATATCAATACCATGGACGATGCTTATGAAATGATGCAAAAAATAGCTGTAATGGTTGAAAAAACAAATGAAGCTGAAGCAATCATTCATCAAATAAAAACGGATTTTGACCAATTAAAAATAAAGGTTACTGGAAATAAAAATACTCAGAAAATAGCTTATTTTATTTGGCGAAAACCATACATGGTGGCTGCAAAAAATACTTTTATCAATCATTTAATTGAAACATTGAATTTTGAAAATGTATTTGCAGATAATTCAGAACGATATGCAAGCGTTACTGAAAATGATATTATTGATAAAAATCCTGCTGTTATTTTCCTTTCAAGTGAACCCTATCCATTTAAACAAAAGCATATTAGTGAATTACAAAACTTATTGCCAATGGCGAAAATAATATTGGTAGACGGTGAAATGTTTAGTTGGTATGGCAGCAGATTGCGCTTCAGTGCAAATTACTTTAAAGAACTTTTGAACCAATTATCAAATTAGTTATAATCAAGTTTTCCATATTTAACATTTGATACCATTTTTTTTATACTTTTGTAAGATATGGAAGAAAATAAAGAAAAAAGAAATCGTTTAGCAATTTTCATACCCTGGGCTTTAGTAGCAATTTTAACTGTATTGAATGGGTTTTTTATCTATAATTACTTTCAAACTGATAAAAAATTAGCAGATACTGAAGAAGTTTTATTTGATACCAAAGAAGCTAAAAGTTCATTGGATTCATTGTTAACCATTACCAACAGTGAGCTAGCTAGTTATAAAGGACAAAATGCTTCATTAGATAGTTTGGTGATTCAAAAAGACAATGATTTAAAGGTATATGCCGATAAAATTAAACGTCTTTTATCACAAGATAAAATTAGTAAAGGAGCTTTAGAAAAAGCATTAGAAGAAATAGAGCAATTACGCTATTACAAGCAAAAATACTTGACTCAAATTGATTCCCTTTCAGGTGAAATTGTGGTGTTAAATCGCGAAAATTATAAACTAAAAGGCAATATTGATAATCAAAAACGTTCGAACGAAAATTTAAGCATGGAAAATGTGGGTTTGAAAAATAAAGTGGCCATTGGTGCTAAGTTAAATACTTCAGCGTTAATAGTAACTGGTATAAAAATGCGTAGCAATGGTAAAGAAAAAGAAACCATGAAAGCCAAACAAGTAGAACAAATAAAACTGACTTTTAAAATAGCCGAAAATTATGTAGCCGAAAAAGGTAAAAAAGAAGTTTATTTAAAAATTACAAGTTTAGACGGAACTACATTGTATAACCAAGCTACTGGAACTGCAACTTTTAACTATCAAGGAGAAGCTTCATTGTATACTCAAAAGAAGATTGTAGAATTTACTCAAGAAGCGCAAGATGTTAGTATTTATTGGGCAAAAGGAACAGAGTTTAACGTTGGTAAATACAAAGCTGAAATATATGCTGAGGGATTTAAAATTGGCGCTGTTGATTTTGAATTGAAATAAAAAAATAATACCTCATTGAAAGCCATATTTAATAAATTTAGATATGGCTTTTTTTATAAAATAGATTCTTTTAAAAAAGTATTTTTGTTTTCAATATTAATCATTCTAAAAATTCATTTTTAATGAAAAAAACAGCTTTAATAGTAGCAGGAGGTAATGGTTCCAGAATGGAATCTGATTTGCCAAAACAGTTTATTTTATTAGCTAGAAAGCCAATATTGATGCACACTATTGAAGCATTTTATAACTGTAATGTTTCAAATATTATTGTGGTTTTACCACCAAATCAATTTGAATTTTGGAAAGAATTGTGTACTGAATTTTCTTTCAATTTACCACATCAAATAGTGGCCGGTGGTGCCTCCCGATTTGAATCTGTTCAAAATGGTTTGGTGCTTTGCAATGAGGAAGATTTAGTAGCCATTCACGATGGCGTTAGGCCGTTTATAAATGCTGATCTTATTAATAAAAGTTTTGAAATAGCTGCCCAAAAAGGCAATGCTGTAGCTGCAGTTCGCTTAAAAGATTCCATTAGAAAAGTAGATTTATTAGGAAATAAAAACGTAAACCGTGATGATTATTTTTTGATTCAAACACCTCAAACTTTTAAATGTAACATCATAAAAGAAGCTTACCAAGCGCAAGACCATATCAACTTTACCGATGATGCCAGTGTGTTAGAAGCAAACGGATATGCCATTAACCTGATTCCTGGCGATTACAAAAACATAAAAATTACTACGCCCGAAGATTTATCAGTAGCTGAAGCATTTTATAATAATAAGTAATTTTATTACAGCTATTGAATTGGAGCGGTAGCATCTGTTTTCCTAGTATAAAAATAATAAAACATCAATGCGCCAACAATGACCATGGAAGTAGAAATTAACTGCGCTTGTGTTGGATGAAATCCGCCAATAGAATAGGTGGTATTTACCCTTATTCTTTCAATGGTAAAACGTTCTATTCCGTTTATGATCATGTAGAAACTAATCAAAGTTCCTGCTTTAATAAACTTAGCCCTGAATACCCACAATCCAACAAATAAAAGGATGCAAACTATGGCTTCATACAAGGCAGTTGGGAAAACCGGATTGGGTAACATGTAGCAATGTGAACCTGTGCAATTGGTCATTTGAACACCCGCTTTTATTACATTGTTATGGTAATTAAATCCCCAAAACCAATCAGGTAAAAAACTCCATCCCTCAAAATAAATGGCTCTTACATTTGCTAATCCGCCAAACTCGTTGGCATAATAATCGCTAAAATTTGGTAATACATTGGCTTCAAAAAAACCTGGAACAGCTTTCATCATTTCGCCAGCGCCATTAGACATATAAGATGAATTCACCACACCCCAATCGCCATCGCCACTTAAATGACAACCAATTCGTCCAATTCCATAAGCTAACATTAAACCTGGTGCAAGTGCATCAGACAATTGAATGGGATCAATGTGATTATTTTTTGCATAATAAATAACAGACGCTGCTGCCACTATTAATCCACCATAAAAAGTTAAACCACTGAACGAAACCAATGAATTAATTGGATCAGCCATTAACTCATCTATGTTTTCTAAATTATGAAATATTTTAGCTCCTAAAATTCCTGTTATGGCTGCTATAAAAAGTATATTCCACATGTGATTATGCGGAAACATAATTCGTTCAATTTCCTTTGGAGTTTTGTCTGCTAATTTTTTATCGGCACTATAAATAGTATAATAACCATAAGCAGCACCAGCAAATAATCCTAAAATACTTCCTTTGGTTGATAAAATAAATTCTTGCGGATTTTGAACTAATGCATCATAATCAAGAGCTGCTTCTAACATTTTAAAACCAATAAACGCCCAAGTAATAATAGCAGTTAATGTTTCTAACGTTGTTGATTTTTTATTGATCCAAATTTTAGAAATGGTTGATTTTAAGAAACCCAATTTCTCTCTTCTTTTCAGTTCGTTTACCGAAGTCATAAATGCCCCAGCAAACGCCAAACCCATCATTAAACCAAAGGTTTGAATAGGCAAAGGCAAGTTAAATCCGAACAAGTCTTTTAGTAAATCACTCAGGGTTGCGTACATCGTTTTTTAAAATATTATTAGTGAATTTATTTTTATTGCTTAGCAATTAATTGCCTTTTAAAGTTAAATAACCAATTAGTTTATAAACCAATTTGGCCATGGTATATTCTGTTAAAATGTTTCCTTTTACAGGAGCAATTTCAACTACATCAAAACCAACAATATTTTTAGTGGCAATTACTTTTTTCAAAAACTGAATGGTTTCATTCCATTGCATTCCGTTTGGTTCAGCGGTACCCACAGCAGGCACAATACTTGGATCAAATCCATCGGCATCAATGCTGATATAAACATTGTCGCCAAGCGTTGCAATAGCTTCAACAGCCCAATTGGGATTATTGCGAATTTCATGCGCATAAAAAGTATGGATATGGCTTGATTCTTTAATCAAATTAGCTTCTTCAATGCATTGCGCCCTGATTCCAATTTGAGTTAAAGGAACGCCTAACTCTTGAACTCTAAACATAACACTGGCATGCGAATAAATATTATCGTTATAAGAAGAACGTAAATCGCTGTGTGCATCTATTTGTAAAACATGTACGTTTGGTGTTTTTTCTTTTACCGCTTTTACACAGCCCAAACTAATGGTATGTTCAGCACCTAAAGTAATCGGGAATTTATTGTCAGCTATTAATTTTGCTGTTTCATTTTCAATCAACTTTACAGCTTTTGCATCTATTTTATTTTTAAAATCCATGGGATGCAAAGTGCAAATTCCACCTAACAAATAGCTTTCTTGTTCTAATTCTTCATCGTATAACTCTACAAATTGACTTGCCTTAATGATTGCTTCAGGACCTTTATCAGAACCACTTAAGTAGCTTGATGTATATTCATATGGAGCAGATTGAATAACATATTTGGAGTTTTTATAACTGCAGAAATTACTGTCTTCAATGGCTAAAAAATTTTTTTTATGGTTGTAAAATTTCATGGTATTTATAAAATATATTTTTGATTAAAATTTAAAAAACGCTTGTTGGAATAACAAATTCATTGTCAATATCCGTTAAAACCAAAGGTTCAGAATTAGTAATACAAATGGTATGTTCAAACTGAGCCGATAATTTTCCATCAATCGTTCTAGCAGTCCACTTGTCTTTTTTGTCCACTTTAGCTCGGGCTTTTCCAGCATTAATCATGGGTTCAATGGTAAATATCATTCCTGGAACCATTTCGGGACCAAGATCTTCAGTTCTGCAATGACCAACTTCTGGCTCTTCGTGAAACTTTAAACCAACTCCATGTCCGCAAAACTCATACACTACCGAATAACCCAAAGCACTTACGTATTTATCAATTGCATTTCCAATATAGCCAATTTTATTTCCGGCTTTACATTGTTTAATTCCAATGGCTAAACTTTCTTTGGTGGCATTAATTAATTTTTGAGCATATTCATTTATTTGCCCTACGGCAAACATGGTAGAAGTATCGCCATAATAACCATTTAAAATGGTAGTTACATCAATGTTCATGATATCGCCATCGCGCAAAACATAGGGACCAGGAATGCCATGGCAAATTACATCATTGACCGAAATACAAGTTTCTGCAGGATAGCCTCTGTAACCTAAAGTAGCAGGAATGGCTTTGTTATCGCGCATAAACTGATTACAAATATCATTTAAATATTTGGTGGTAACGCCTGGTTTTACGAATGGTGCAACCGTTTTTAAAGTTCTTGCTGCTAATATTGAACTCGCTTTTATTCCTTCAATCTGCTCTTGAGATTTTATTATAATTTTCTTCGACACTGTAAAATTTAAAATTTTCGTTTGCAAGGTAAATTAAATTATAGCCTAATACAATTTAAGTTTATTATACTTAGTTACCCTTTTTTTATATTTAATTTGTAAGTACTATTTAATGTACTTATTTTTACTAAAACTAAAAAAAATGAAAAATTTATTTCTAAAAACTCTTTGCTTGTCAGCAATTATTGTTTATTCAAAAGGAGTATCGGCTCAAATAGATGCAGCAAGTTTTATTCGTGCAGGTAAAGATGATGCTGGAAAATTAATTGGCGCATATTTACAACCAATTACAAAAGGTTTGGCAAGTGGTGTAAACGATGCATGGTATAGCACGGCAAAGCCATTAGGTTTATTTGGTTTTGATATACGATTTGGTTTTGGAGCTTCCATAGTGAATAACGATTCTAAGACCTATACTTTAAATGGAATTGGAATTAATTCGGACCCAAATGGTAAGTTTCTTTTAACACCTATTAACGGAGATAGAAATACCAATCAACCAACAATTGTTGGAGATGGCAACGGATCAAAATTAGCTGTTTCCGCTTTAAATCCAATTGATAATTCAAGAATTTATATTGATACAATAAGTTCATTTAGTGGAACAAATAGCCCTGTATCCTTGGGAGCTATTCCATTTTTTCAAGTAAGTTTGGGTTTGGTAAAAGGAACTGAAATTATGTTTAGAATGATGCCAATTCAAAGTAGTGACTTTACATCAAGTGGTTTTGGTTTTGGAATCAAACATTCAATTTCACAATGGATTTGGGGAGTTGATAAATTACCCATTGACATATCAGGAATTTATACTTTTAATAATAATAGTTTAACATATGCATTCGGTAATAGTTTTTTAGATGCTGATAGATATAGTCCAAATGCACTGGCAACTAGTGAATACAAAAATTCGCAAAAGTTAACCATTACTACTTCCGGACATCAATTTGGAGCAATTGTTTCAAAGAAATTAAGTTTTTTTACTCCTTATGCAGGAATTACAATTAACAGCGCCACTTCACAAATAGCCATGAAAGGAATTTATCCAATTCAATCAATTAGAGAAAATTCTACTACTCATTTGGCTGAAAAATTCAATGATAATATAACTGACCCAATTTCAATTTCTAATACAGTAAACTCAACAAGAGCTGCTTTAGGATTCAGAATGAAATTTTTGTTATTTACATTTGGCGCTGAATATAACCATGCTTTTTCCACTGATCAGTTCAACACTTTCAATGCAATTTTTGCTTTGAATATTCAACAACTTTCACCAATTCCAAAATTGTAATTTAAGATAAATAGGCATTTTAAATTTATTCCAATGACATTAATTTTTATCAAACATGAAAGATTTACTATCAGAACAAGATGTTGACTTTTTAGTAGAAACATTTTATCATAAACTTCAAAAAAATGATGTTTTATCTCCTTTTTTTATTCATACAAATTGGAATCATCATTTGCCAAAAATGAAACACTTTTGGAATTTTATTTTATTTGATAAACCTGGATTTAGAGGAAATATTTATGATGCTCATAGCAATAGACAAATAAAATCTCCTCATTTTGACATTTGGTTGCAATTATTTTTTGATACTGTAAATGAAAATTTTAAAGGAATCAATGCTACGAAAGTTAATGAAAAAGCGCGTGAACTCTCTATGTTATTCAGTTGGAAATTAGAAGAAACAGAAGGAAAATAATTGTATTTTCTAGCTACCAGAAGTTTCTTCAAACAAAAAAACCTTTTCTTGATTTTCGATTGCAAAAGCAATAATTTGGTTCATGATAAAGAAATTTTCTTTGTATTTTTTGATGTATAAAATAACTTCGTCAATGTCATTTTTATCAATTTCTTTTGGAACATAACCCATTCCTACAAACTTTCCCTTTTGCACATAAATGGCCGAATATTCGTCTTTATTTCTTCCAATATCAGTTATCAAATAACTTTCTTTGGTGCTTAATTGTACGATTAAATCATTGGCTTTAGCATTATAAACAAAAACAGTTTCTTGTTTTTTACAAGCACAATTTAAATCAACACAATGTGTTTGGATACCACAAAACTGCGGACATAAATCAAAGGTTTCAGCCAACTGTTTAATGTGATCTAACGCTTGAACTTTACTGCTGTATTCCATGAGTGGCTTGGCTTGGCGGTGTTTGGTAATCAGCTCTACTCCTAGCCTAATGATTCCATTTCGGTCTTCATAATCATATAAACCATACTTGGATTCATAGCTTTTTTGTGCTTTATTTAATATCGGCCAATATTGTTTTATTTCGTGCGATTCTAATAACAAAGCCATTAATTCCGTAGCGGTTTCTTCATACGAAATAGAGTGAATATCTCGCATAAAATCCTGCTTTTGTTTATTAGCCGAATTGTTAGAGAAATGACTACTTACCCTACTTTTAATAGAAATGGCTTTACCTATATAAATAATTTTTCCCTCTTGATTATGGAAATAATAAACACCTGGTTTGCTTGGCAATTGGTCAAATTGTTGTTTGGGTAAATTTGCAGGTAATGCTTGTTCTTTCGAACCTTTTTTAAGCATTTTTCCTATCTCTCCTTCGGTGTCTTTGTTTATTAATATTTCAAATAATTTTACTGTAGCAGCTGCATCACCTTTAGCTCTGTGCCTATCAAACATTTTGATATTTAAATAACCACATAAATTTCCTAAACTATAACTTGGAAAACCTGGAATAATTTTTCGGCTTAATCGAACTGTACAAAGTTTATTGGAGTTTAAATTATAGTTACTTAAACCTAATGAATGCTTAACAAACGAATAATCAAAATTTACATTATGTGCTATAAATATTTTGCCTTGCAATAAATTAAAAACCTTTTCAGCAATTTGGCTAAATGGAGGCGCATGCCTAACCATTTCATTGCTAATTCCGGTTAATGATTCAATGAACCTTGGAATTTCAACACCTGGGTTAACCAATGATTCATACATATCAATGATTTTTTCTCCATCATAAATAAAGATACAAATTTCCGTAATTCCATTCGTGGCGGCATGTCCACCGGTGGTTTCAATATCTACAATTGCATACATAAAGGCTGTAATAATAATAAAATAATTGGTGGAAATTAAATTCGAGATATAAATTCAAATTCGAAATGAAATACCCAAACATTGGTATGAGATTTAAACATTTTAGAGGCTTTGCATGCAACGTCTGAATTCGAAATGGAATTACATGAACGCAAGGTACGACCCCAACGGGGTCGCATATTTATAAAATACATAAGCTATAAACATACGACCCCGTTGGGGTCGAACAACAAAAACGAAGGATTTTTTTTGAAGAGCAACAAAACTGTAGAGACGTTGCATGCAACGTCTTTATCATATTAAACCACCCTGGTCTACTACCACACCTCAAAAGGGAAATTGGATTATAGAAATCAATTATTCAAATTCACCTTTGTTATGGTAGTTTTTCCTCCAGGAGGTGGAGTTAATTCTGTCATGTAAATAATGTTCAATTGCTTTAAATTTAAATCCTTGTTCTGATTTAAAATATAATCATGAAAAGGCTCGCGAAGCCAAGCTCTGTCTTGCATAATTAAGTATTCAGCATACTTTCTCCAACGATCATTTTTCACTGTTTTTAAAATATTTTCAGGTTTTTTATAATGGACTTTTTGATTGTTATTATTCAAATCTAAAGTGTCGTTTTGGTTGATAATGGCTTCATATATGAACCAACCATCTTCCTTAAAAACATTGGGAGCAAACATTCCCCAATTTTGATTTAAACCTGTTGCAAAAGCAAAACTTTTAAATCTTTTTACCATTCCATATTTGAATTGAGGAATATAATTGGTGTTCCAAAGTAAAATATAAAGTAATAAAAAACTTGTAAAATAGTTCAAAAATTTATCGTGCGAAATATTCCAATCAAGCTCCTTCTCTATAATTTTAAAATAATTAAAAAAACTGCTTGGTAACAATGGAATCAATGCAGTAAGATTGATTAAATAAAATAAACCTACAAACAAAGTAGCGGAAATTCCGATTTGAAAAACCACAAAAATTCCAATACCAATGAGTCGAAAAACATTGTTTTTAAAAGGAATAAAAAACAAGATAGGAACGATAATTTCGAGGTAAAAAATTATTGGAGTTAAAAACTGAAGCAATGCAGGAAATTGCAATAAATATTTGGCCAAGGGCCATTGAATACAATCTAGGTTAAATGCATAATACAAAGCAGATCCTTCACCATGCCATTCAGGCGAAGTTTTCATGAGTGCTGAAACCCAATAAACCATCAATACTTGGAACATAAATACTAAAGTCGGAATGGTAAAATTATATTTAACTGGTTTGTTTTGAACAGCCCAAACTGCATTTAAAGGTAAAAACAAACTGCACAAAAGCATGGCGCGTAACAAGTCGTCTCCACCTTGTAATAAGTATGGATTGCGCATGTGTAAACTGATGTAAAACACCAATAAAATTACTTGAAATAACTTAGTTCTATAACCAATTGCAAAACAAAATACTGCAATGATTTGCAAAGCAAAACAAATGGCAACAAATGTTGGCGTATCGTTTAATTGATAAATAGGAATGAAGTAATATTTTGAAAAAAACTGAGTAAAATATTCGAAAGGTAAAAGACCTTGGTTAGTGTAAAAAGCTTTGAAATCGCTAAGGCGAATGCTTAAATCTATTAACATAACAAACCCAAAAACTATTCGAAATAAAGCAAAAGCCCTTAAGTCAAATTGATAAACATTACTCAATTTTTGTAGCAGATTTTTTATGTTAATTGTTTTTTTCAAATGGGTAAATTATAAAAAACAAGAATAGTTGTTTTAAACAAATCTTTTAAACAAATGCTATGATTAAATTTGGGGATTTTTCAAATATTTAGCAGAAAGAGTTTTTTTTAATAGAAAAATAAACGCTATGCATTGGTCGTTACGAGAAATAATTTTTTTCAAAAATTAAAATAAAGATGAGTCATTCATTAGGAATCTCCTTTACATGGCAACCAATTTAGCTAATGGAAAGTAATCATTTATAGTCAAGGAGATGCTTACAGCATGACACACTTTTTTGTAGCTCCTAAATATCCAACAATTGTTCTGTTAAATATTTCCAAGTAAATTTTTGTTTTTCTACTTCCATATTGGCAGTAAATTCCTGTTCACGGTTTGCTTTATAAAAATCATTGATTGCCGCAGCAATTTCAGCAGTATTTTTATCAACTACATACCCAACTACTTCATGTGGAACCAATTCTGCAAGCCCACCAACATTAGTAACCAGCATGGGTTTGTTATAGTAATAAGCTATTTGTGTGACCCCACTTTGTGTAGCTGTTAAATAAGTTTGAACAATTAAATCGGCAGCCGAAAAGTAAACGCCTACTTCATTATTTGGAATAAAATCAGTTCTGAGAATTACACTATTTTCTAATCCTAAATTTTTTATTTGTTGTAAATAAGGTTC
>CANGPW010000036.1 GCA_947456185.1 Bacteroidota bacterium
ATAAAACCAAGCATTTCCTAAAATATACTGAATGGGTTCATGGGTTAACAATCGCTCCAAAATATCCATTAAGTTGGTTTCTTCTTCCTCACTTAAATCAATATTCAGTATTTTTATTTGATGTGGTTTTACCAACATTACTTCCTCAAACACATTATTTGCAATGGCTTTTGCTTCATCCAAATTATAAATAGTTTGAAGTTTTTCGAGGTAAAATTGATAAGCCTTTTGCATGGATGTTTAAGGATTTGGAGATTTGTTGATTAAAAATAAATATAGATTTTAAAGCTGTTTACAGTGACATTTCTGTGAAATCTGTGTAATCTTTGGAATCTGTGGCTTCATAATTAAAAATTTCTTCCCAAACTTGCACCAAACCAGTTGATGAATTTTTCATCGCGGAAGAAAGGTGAATAAGCTATTTTTAGCAGTGCTTTGTTATTATCAACTACCCTAAAACCAAAAATAGCCGTAGGAAATACATCTCTGTCAATAAAGTTTTTAGTTGCTAAAGTATAACCCGCACCAATTTCTAGTTTTTCTTTGCCTTTTCCCAAAACAATGCTTGAAGTAAAAGGCATGGCCACTGAATTTTGATCCAAATAAACACTGTTCAATAATCGGTATTCAATGGGGCAGTAACCAAAACCAATTCTACCCGTTAAAGTAAATGAATGGTTATAGTTTCGGTACAAATATTTTTCGTAATTGGCACTCCATAGCAATGCTGCGCCACCGAATTCTATAAACCAATTGCTAGTACCTCTAGGTTCTACATAAGGAATTACTTCCTCATCGGTTTGGGCTTGTAAATTATTTACTCCCCAAAAAAATAGTATAAAAATTGTGAATTTTAAACGTAACATTTGTGCAAGTATAAATGAAGATTAGCAAGCTAAAAAACTTAATTTATTTTTTGCATTGGGGCAGTTTCGATATTTGCTTGGGTGTTATCAGTTTAATGCTGCCTTTGTACTTTCAAATTCACGTAAAACCAACATTAGCGTGGTTCTTTATTTTACCAAGTACTGTTTGGCTTATTTATTTTTTCGATCATTTGTTAGATACTTCAAAAACTAACGCTGTAATTAGTGAACGACACACTTTTATTAAACAACATCAAACCATTTTTAAAATTATTGCAGCGCTTATTATTTTGACAAATACAATTTTGGTAATTAAATATTTCAGCTTTTATCATTTAACCAAAAGCATTTGGATCGTTTTGACTTGTATTATTTATTTTCTGCTTAATTATTTCAATATAAAATGGTTCATCAAAGAGTTTTTTGCAGCAATAATCTATGCTGGTGGAATTTGTTTTTATCCGTATGTTGTTAATGAAAACAGTATGTTTGCTCAAATTTTTATCACTGCATTTTGCATGCAATTATATGTATTGGCTTTAATCAATTTACTTCAAATTTCTATTCGTGAAACCAATACCGACAAGGATTTACAAGTTAAAAACATTTCGAATGTAATTGGACAAAAGACATCAAATTTGTTGCTAATTTTATTATATTTTTTAGCAGGATATATGCTTTTCAAATTCCAATTTTCAACTTCACTCACCATTGGTTTCATGGCTTGCTTTGCTATTCACATACTACATTTTACCAAACTCACTAATCAAAAATACAGGTTGATTACAGAGTTTAGTTTTACGTTGATTGGAATTATTTATTTGATTGGTAAATTTTAAAACCTTCAATTATTCATCTAAGTTTTTCAAATTTGTGCTTCGCAATTTCTTTGTAATTGATACATTCTTTTTCTCCACCAATCGCTTCTCCACGCTCGATTTTGTTGGTTTGGAAGCTTTACGAAATTTCTTTACCACAAAGCATTTATTGACAATGGCATATATTTTTTTAAGTGCAATTATTTTATTGGCTAACTGACTTCTTTCTGTTTGTGCAATTACTTGCAATACGCCTTCATTGCTCAGTTTACTTCCTAGTTTTTCAATTAATATTGCTTTATCATTCACCGAAAGGTGAAATGAATTTTTGATATCAAAATCAATCTGAACTTTGGTAGCCACTTTATTTACATTTTGTCCGCCTGCACCACCACTCCTACTGGTTTTAAATATAAATTCGTTGGTTAAAAATGGTGGTTCAAATTTCATTACGCCCTAATTACTCCTGGTCTAAATTCTTTGGTTATTGGAGCATGGTTAGCCGCTTCTATACCCATACTTACCCATTTGCGTGTATCAACTGGATTTATAATAGCATCAATCCACAAACGTGCAGCTGCATAATACGGTGAAGTTTGTTTGGTGTATCTGTCGGTAATAGTTTTTAATAAATCGGCTTTCTTTTCTTCGGTAATTACTTCACCTTTTCCTTTTAAACTTGCTTCTTCTATTTGCAATAAAACTTTAGCTGCTTGTGCTCCGCCCATTACAGCAATGTTCGCATTAGGCCAAGCTGCAATTAAACGTGGATCATAAGCTTTACCACACATGGCGTAGTTTCCAGCTCCATAACTATTTCCAGTTATAATGGTAAATTTAGGAACCACTGAGTTGGCTTGCGCATTTACCAATTTAGCGCCATCTTTAATAATTCCACCATGTTCGCTTCTGCTTCCAACCATAAATCCGGTTACATCTTGCAAGAACAATAATGGAATTTTCTTTTGGTTACAATTCATAATAAAATGCGCGGCTTTATCTGCACTATCGCTATAAATTACACCACCAATTTGCATTTCTACGGGATTATCTGCTGCACTTTGTTTTGGCTTTTTGGCTTTTACCACTTGACGGTTATTGGCCAAAATTCCAACTGCCCAACCATCAATTCTTGCATAACCGCAGGTAATGGTTTTACCGTATAATTCTTTATAAGCATCAAAACTATCAGCATCCACCAATCGATTAATGATTTCCATTACATCAAAAGGTTTGGTAAAATTAGCAACCGCTTCATAAACATCATCCATGCTTTTTGCAGGAGCCACCGGTTCAATGCGGTTAAAGCCTGCTTTATCATAATCACCAATTTTACTAATAATGCGTTTTATTCTATCCAAACAATCCGCATCGTTAGCAAATTTATAATCGGTTACACCACTAATTTCGCAATGAGTAGAAGCACCTCCAAGTGTTTCATTATCTATGTCTTCACCAATAGCTGCTTTTACCAAATAACTTCCCGCTAAGAAAATAGAACCAGTTTTATCTACTATCATGGCTTCATCGCTCATGATGGGCAAATAAGCACCACCAGCTACACAACTGCCCATTACCGCAGCTATTTGGGTAATTCCCATGCTGCTCATTACTGCATTGTTTCTAAAAATTCGTCCAAAATGTTCTTTGTCTGGAAAAATTTCATCTTGCATGGGCAAATAAACCCCCGCACTATCTACCAAATAAATAATTGGGATTTTATTTTCAATCGAAATTTCTTGTGCGCGTAAATTCTTTTTGGCAGTAATTGGAAACCAAGCACCCGCTTTTACAGTTGCATCATTTGCCACCACTATACATTGTTTTCCGCTTATATAACCCATTACCACAACCACGCCACCACTAGGGCAACCGCCATGTTCGGCATACATATCTTGCCCAACAAAAGCACCGATTTCTAACTGAGGTTTATCTTTATCTAATAAATATACTACCCTTTCACGCGCCAACATTTTGCCTTTTTCTTTTTGTTTGGCAGCCGCTTTTGCTCCTCCTCCTAAATATACTTTAGCTAAATTTTCGTTTAATTGGTTGACTAGTTCTTGCATGGGTTGATTAAGTAATTAGTTAATAAGTTGAATAGTTTTAAAAACTAACAGCTCTTGCAGCAAAACTATCATTCAAAATGGAA
The DNA here is from genome assembly GCA_947456185.1 of Bacteroidota bacterium. Lineage (GTDB taxonomy): Bacteria > Bacteroidota > Bacteroidia > UKL13-3 > UKL13-3 > JAAFJM01. The sequence goes on from CANGPW010000036.1 coordinate 3,837, forward strand.
ATTCAAAAATTATAACTTTTATATTTAAATGATTTTACTGTTAATAATCAAATCGAAAAATATTGAAATCGTTTATTTGAAATAAACATTTGCATAAAACACAAAAATACCTACTTTCGCAGTCGGGTAAGCTCTGTACGACCAGCTCCTTTTAATCCCCCAGGACAGGAATGTAGCAAGGGCGTAAAGTTGTAGCGGTGCGATGCAGTAAGCTTGCCCTTTTTTATGCCCTTCTGGTCATTTTTTTTGAAAAATTTTATAGAAATAATTGCTATTTAATTGATATTGGTTGCAAATAAAGGATATGCGCTGCTTGATAATATAGTAAAAAACTAATCAATCAACATATTAACCAATCAACTTATTAACTAATCAACTTATTAACCTCCCGATTAATCGGGAATCCTATCAACTAATCTAAGAAGTATGGTCAACTACAATGACCCATTTGTTTTTTATTTTTTTAAATATCAAAGAAAAGTAACCACCTAAGTCGCCTTTAATTTTTTCGCGTTTTAAAAACCATTTTCCAATTACAAAAGCGCTGCTTTTACTAAACACATCAATGCTTTTAATTTCAAAAGCTAATTGGCCCATAGCCGTTGTATCGGGGTATGATTTTTTATAATTATCCAAGGTGTTTTGCCAACCATAAGTAATTCCTTTTTTACCAATAAATTTTAAACTATCACTGTGCCAATAAGGCATCATAAAACTTTCAATGCTTCCATTATTCCACGCAACTTGTTGCTTATATAAAACTTGAGTAATTACTAGTTTTTCGCTTATATTGTTTTGCGAAAATGCTTTTTGACAAAGCAATACGTTGATTATAAGGAGTATTTTTTTCATAGTGGTTACAAAAATAAAAATATTTAATACAATCGGTATGACAATTTTTGTTGTTTGAAAATCTATGTCATTCCTTAGGAATCCTCCTTGTTTACTAGCCTCATTACATTAGCAAACGGCTCCAAATTCAAGGAAGATGCTTACAGCATGACTATTTTGTGTTTGAAAATCTATGTCATTCCTTAGGAATCCTCCTTGTTTACTAGCCTCATTACATTAGCAAACGGCTCCAAATTCAAGGAAGATGCTTACAGCATGACCAAATGATTTTTTTAAAGCCTCATTGTGAGTTTGATAGCTATCGGAATTACAAAACAAATTAAGCCAATAAATGCCAAAGTGAATCCATAAATTCAGGATCAGTTATTTTTGATTCATTGCCATCGGCAATTATTTTCTCCAATAAAACATCATTCTTTTTTCCTTGACTTAAAGCATAGCTATAAGGCGAAAGGCTAAAAGTAGTCAATTCATATTGCGATTTAAATTTATTGGGATACAAGTCGCTTAAATCATGTTCAATATGTTTTTTATGAAGAAAATGTTTATCGCCAACTTTATCCGCCATTTCATAGTAATTTTGAACTGCTAAATCAGCAATTGCATCGGCATTAGGCTTGCGAAGATTTTGGTATTCATCAAATATTTTTGTCCAATTTGGGAAGTGTTTTTCAACACATTCATCAAACACAACCACATCTTCAAAACTGCAATTCATACCTTGACCATAAAACGGAACAATGGCGTGGGCAGCATCGCCCATTAAAGCTAATTTATCTTCTTTTACCCAAGGAAAACATTTTACGGTAACCAAACTTGCAGTAGGATTATGAAAGAAATCTTCCACTAAAGTTGGCATAAGCGCCACCGCATCTGAGAAATGAGTATTGAAAAAATCAGCCACTTGATCTATCGTTTTTAAATTATCAAAGCCAAATTCACCTTTAAAAGGCATGAATAAAGTACAAGTAAAATCGCCTGCAGGATTTGGCAAAGCAATCATCATAAAAGAACCACGAGGCCAAATGTGAAGTGCTTCTTTTTCCATTAAGAATTGATTGTTTTCACCAGCTGGAATTATTAATTCTTTGTAACCAACATGCAAATAGTTTTGAGAGTAATTAAACCTGTCGCCCATTTGTAATTTACCACGAGTAGCGGCAAAAGCGCCATCAGTTCCAATGATTCTATCGCTCCAAACTTCTTTGTGTGTTCCATCTTCCATTTCAAAAACACACACATTTTTATTTAAATCTACATCAATACATTTAGCATTGAAATAAATGGTAATGTTTGGATATTCATCGGCTAATTCAACCAATTGTATATTTAATCTTCCTCGAGAAACGGAATTAATGGCTTGCCCCTCTTTTCCATAAGGTTGGTAAGTTAACTCTCCTTTTTTACTGTGCATCATTCGGCCTGCCATAGGAATAGCCTCATTTAAAATTACGGTATCTAAACCTATTTTCTCTAAAGCGTTTAAACCACGCGTTGACAACGCTAAATTGATTGATCTTCCAGCATAAATTTTGTTTTTACGCATATCAGGTCTGCGCTCAAAAAGACTCACTTCAAAACCACGTTTTGCCATATATATAGCTAATAAAGAGCCTGAAAGTCCACCGCCAACAATTGTAATTTTATCTTGCATTTTGAAAAAATATTTTTTGTAAAAATACCAAAAAACAAATGGAATTGAATTGATAATAATCAAATATAAATCTGAAATTGCTAAATGCACTGCAAAACAAAGATTCTATGAAATAAACTTTATGAATTTAAATCCATTTATCAAAACAAAGTACCTATTTTTGCAGTTATTAAAATAAATCACGAAAACTGATTTCTATTAAATTGCTAGCGGCCAAAAGCTAGCCACCAGCAGCAAAATAATGACAAACAATCATACCGAAAATACAAATTTTGAAGACGAATTCATAGAAATTCTAGGAGCTCGTGAGCATAATTTAAAAAATATAGACGTAAAAATACCACGTAATAAACTAGTAACCATTACTGGTTTAAGTGGAAGCGGAAAATCGTCATTGGCATTTGACACCATATTTGCCGAAGGCCAACGTAGGTATATGGAAAGTTTTAGCGCTTATGCACGCCAATTTATTGGTAATATGGAGCGCCCAGATGTAGATAAAATAAATGGACTTTCACCCGTTATTGCCATTGAGCAAAAAACGGTGAATAAAAACCCTCGTTCTACCGTTGGAACCATTACTGAAATATATGATTTCCTTCGCTTACTTTATGCTAGAGCAGCTGATGCTTACAGTTATGAAAGTGGTGAGAAAATGATAAAAATGACCGAAGACCAAATTATTACGGGCATTATTACACAGTTTGAAAATAAAAAAATTAGCATTTTAGCGCCATTGGTAAAAGGAAGAAAAGGACATTACCGTGAACTTTTTGAACAAATACGAAAACAAGGATTTACCAAAGTTAGATTGGATGGCGTGGTGAAAGAAATTGAAGCCAAAATGCAAGCCGACAGGTATAAAATTCATGACATAGAAGTATTAATTGATAGAATAGAACCTAAAAAAGATGCAAGAGTACGCATTGCTGAAAGCGTAAAAAGTGCTTTGAAAATGGGTAAAGGAACCATGGTTTTGTTAGATACTGAAAGCAACCAATCGTATCATTACAGCAAGTTTTTAATGGATCCCAAAAGTGGCATTAGTTACGATGAACCACAACCCAATTCCTTTTCATTTAATTCACCATATGGTGCTTGTCCGGGTTGCGATGGCTTAGGAATTAAAAGCATTATAGACGAAAATGCCATTATACCTGATAGGAAATTAAGCATTAACAAAGGTGCGTTGACACCATTGGGCGAAATAAGGGAAAATTGGACTTTTCTTCAATTACGAGAAATTGGTAAAAAGTATAAATTCAGTTTTGCCGATCCAATTGAAAAAATGTCGAAGGAAGCCGTGGATGCAATTTTGCATGGAAGCGATGAATCCATTGTAATTCCTTACCAATATGCCAGTGGTTATACCCAAAACTATAACTCGCATTGGGATGGATTAGTACCAATTATAACCAAAAGTTATATGGAAAAAACCAATGATTCTATCTCAAAATGGGCAGAGGAATTTATGCAAATATTACCTTGTCCGGAATGCGAGGGTACAAGGTTAAAAAAGGAATCATTGCATTATAAAATTGGTGATAAAAACATTGCCGACTTGGCACAAATGGAAATTACCGCATTAGGCAAATGGTTCAATGAAGAAGTAGATGCTTTACTCGATAGCAAACAAACCATTATAGCTGCCGAAATTTTAAAAGAGATAAGAAATAGAATTCAGTTTTTAATAGGCGTTGGAATAGATTATTTAACATTGAATTCTCCTTCCAAAACCTTAAGTGGTGGAGAAGCACAACGCATTCGTTTAGCCACTCAAATTGGTTCACAATTGGTGGGTGTTTTATATATTTTAGATGAGCCAAGTATTGGCTTGCACCAACGCGATAATAATAGATTAATTGATTCATTAAAGTCGCTGAGAGATGTGGGAAATAGTGTAATTGTAGTAGAACACGATAAGGACATGATGCAAGAAAGCGATTATATTTTGGACATTGGTTTTGGTGCGGGAATTCATGGCGGACATATAGCTGCGCAAGGAACTTGGGATGAAATTATAAAATCGGATTCTATTACCGCGCAATATTTAAGTGGTAAAAAACAAATTGAAATTCCAAAAGAACGCAGAAAAGGAAACGGAAAAAAGTTAGTAATTAAAGGTGCCACGGGCAATAATTTAAAGAATGTAACAGTAGAATTTCCTTTAGGGAAATTAATTTGTGTAACTGGCGTAAGTGGAAGTGGAAAATCGAGTTTAATTAATGAAACTTTGTACCCCATATTGCGCCAGCATTTTTATAATTCACATCAAAAACCTTTGGCTTATAAAGAGTTTAAAGGACTTGAACATATTGATAAAGTAATTGAAATAGACCAATCACCAATTGGGCGCACGCCTAGAAGTAACCCTGCAACTTACGTAGAAGTATTTTCAAATATCAGGGATTTATTTGCAGCATTACCAGAATCAAAAATTAGAGGATATAAACCAGGAAGATTCTCCTTTAACGTAAAAGGTGGAAGGTGCGAAACTTGCCAAGGCGCGGGAATGCGAACCATAGAAATGAATTTTTTGCCCGATGTATATGTTAAGTGTGAAACTTGCAATGGTAAACGTTATAACCGCGAAACATTAGAGGTAAGGTTTAAAGCAAAATCTATCAACGATATATTAGATATGTCGATAGAAGATGCCGTAAAATTCTTTGAACATACGCCACAAATACTCAGAAAAATAGAAGCTATGAATGATGTTGGTTTGGGTTATATTACCCTTGGTCAACAAAGTACTACTTTAAGTGGAGGTGAAGCGCAACGCGTAAAATTAGCTACAGAACTAAGTAAACGTGATACAGGAAATACGTTTTATATATTAGACGAACCAAGCACTGGTTTGCATTTTGAAGATGTAAAAGTATTATTGGAAGTTATTCAAAAATTAGTAGAAAAAGGAAATTCAGTGTTGGTAATTGAACACAACTTAGACATTATAAAAGTAGCTGATTACATAATAGACATTGGTCCTGAAGGTGGAAAATACGGTGGCGAAGTATTGTGTGAAGGAACACCAGAACAAATTTGTAAAGAACCAAGAAGCCACACTGCCAAGTTTTTGAAAATGGAATTAGGAATAAAATAATAATATTGTATTTAAAAAATTAATGTCATGAAAAAATTAACCCAAATATTTATTGTTTCCATATTATTTTTTATAAGCTGTGGTTTACCTAAAGTTTATTTTTTTGAGGCCAAACCTTATTTAGTTGCATACAAAGAAAAAGTAGATAAAAATATAACCATAACTTTTGGAGAAGAAATAAAAGATAGTTTTATCATCAATTCGGCAGGAATTAGGAAAATGGAAGTTTTTCAATTCAAAAAATCTTTAGAGTCGTCTTTAAAAACTACTTTTAATGATTCGTACAATGCTATGAGTTTTACAGACACCAAAAGTAATGATGGAATTTGTTTGTTAATTTTAAAAATAAACCCTAATTGGCATAAAAAATCGGCAATTACAACTGTAAGTAGTGCCAATGGACGCGCTCAATCAACTACTCGTTTTGAACTTGATTCTAAAATATATTATCAAATAGTAGTTTTTTCAAATGGTGTAAAAGTAAAAGTGATTGAAAAAGAAGTTTACAGTGACAAATCAACTTTTTTACCTAAGGAAACTCCAGATTTATTAAAGGATGGAATTAAAGTAATGTGTCAAGAATTGTATAAAGAGGTTATTTCTATTAAATAATACAATCAATATTACATAAACAAAAAGCCGAACAAATTAAATTTGTTCGGCTTTTTGTTTAAATTATTTATACGAGTTTTGATCTCAATAATATTTGAATTTATTTTCTCACATCAATTCCTAACTCATTTAATTGTTTATTATCAATTTCACTTGGTGCATCTATCATCACATCGCGGCCGGAGTTATTTTTAGGGAAAGCTATAAAATCTCTGATGGAGTTTTCACCACCAAAAAGCGAACATAAACGGTCGAAACCAAAGGCAATTCCACCGTGTGGAGGCGCACCATATTCAAAAGCATTCATTAAGAAACCAAATTGTGCTTGCGCTTCTTCTTTGGTAAATCCTAACACATCAAACATGTTTGCTTGTAAAGTTTTATCAAAAATACGAATAGAACCTCCGCCCACTTCTACGCCATTTACCACCATGTCATAAGCATTTGCTCTAACTTGACCAAACTTACCTTCGTTCATTAAAGCAATGTCCTCGGGCTTTGGTGAGGTAAAAGGATGGTGCATGGCAAACCAACGATTTTCTTCTTCGTTAAACTCTAACAACGGAAAATCGAGTACCCATAAACAAGCGTACACATTTGGATTACGCAAACCCATTCTTGTTCCCATTTCCAAACGTAATTCACATAATGCTTTGCGGGTTTTATCAGTTTGGCCAGCCATTAATAATATCAAATCGCCAGGTGCTGCGTTCATAGCAGCGGCCCATAGTTTTAAAGTAGCTTCATTATAAAATTTATCTACCGATGACTTAACACTTCCATCCGCATTTACTCTGGCATAAACCAAACCAGTGGCGCCAATTTGCGGACGTTTTACAAATTCTGTTAATTCATCTAATTGTTTGCGGGTATATTCAGCATAGCCTTTGGCACAAATTCCCACTACTAAATCTGCATTGTCAAAAACAGGGAAACCCGCAGGTATTAAAGACGTTGCATGCAACGTCTCTACAGATTTTAATTCTACGAATTTCATATCAAACCTGGTATCAGGTTTATCGGAACCATAATATTTTGCAGCATCAGCAAAGGTCATTCTAGGCAATGAATCAATGTCTATTCCTTTTACATTTTTGAACAAATGTTTTACCAATCCTTCAAACATGTTTAAAATATCTTCCTGCTCCACAAAGCTCATTTCGCAATCTATTTGTGTAAACTCAGGCTGACGGTCGGCACGCAAATCTTCATCTCTAAAGCATTTTACAATTTGGTAATACCTATCCATTCCGGCTACCATTAGTAATTGTTTAAATGTTTGAGGCGATTGTGGTAACGCATAAAACTGTCCTTGATTCATGCGGCTTGGTACCACAAAATCGCGTGCACCTTCGGGCGTTGATTTTATTAAAACTGGTGTTTCAACTTCTGTAAATTCTTGCGCGTCTAAAAAAATACGTGTTTGTTGACTCATTTTATGACGCAACAATAAATTATCGCGAACGGGCTTTCTTCTGATGTCCAAATAACGGTATTTCATGCGTATATCATCACCACCGTCAGTATTGTCTTCTATGGTAAAAGGAGGAGTTTGCGACTCATTTAAAATTTCAAATTCTGTTACTTCTATTTCTATTTCACCAGTAAGAATATTTAAGTTTTTGCTGCTACGCTCAATTACTTTTCCGGTTATTTTTAACACAAATTCACGGCCGCATTTACGAGCTTGCTCACATAAAGCAGCATTGGTTTCCATGTTAAAAGCCAATTGGGTAATTCCGTACCTGTCGCGTAAATCTATAAAAGTCATTCCGCCTAAATCGCGGCTTTTTTGTAACCAACCACTTAAAGTTACAGTGGTATTTATATCAGAAATTCTAAGCTCTCCGCAGGTGTGTGTTCTGTGCATAATAGAAATAATTCAATCAAAATAACAGTTCAACTGCTCTTTTGATTTTTTAAAATGAGGTGCGAAAATAAGAAAATAAATTTGGTAGTAAAATTTAAACGAAGTAATTGTTATTTATAGGTTTCAATTATTATTCTATCACCGGCAATTCCAAACCATTTGGTTAAATAAAAATTGATGTGTTGGAAAACAAATTTCACCATATTTTCAATAAAACTTCCTCTTAACGGAACGGTGTTAGGTGGCTTCACTTCTTGTTTAATATTAGTTTTGGTAAATCCGCAATCCTTAAACATTCTTTTGGCCGTTTTTTCATTGAATTCTGTTAAATGAAATGGAGGAATGTGCATGGTTTTTTGTGAACCAATTAGTTTATAAACCATAAAACCCAATTTACTCGAAAGTAAGTTGAGTGTTCCTGGTAATTGAATCAAAGCCACTCCACCTGGTTTTAAAATTTTATAAGTTAACTGCATGGCTTCGGTAGGGTTGGTAAAATGTTCCAACACATCGCCCATTAATACCACATCAAAATAATTTTCAGGTAATTCATTGTTCAATAAATTAAAATCGTAAGGTTTGTTTACTATGTCAATGTCAAAGTTTTTGCGTCCAAATTCAGCCGCAAAACTTGAAAGTTCAATGCCTTTTACTTGATAACCATTGTTTTTTAAAGCATATAAAAAATTGCCAGTGGCACAACCCACATCTAAAATATTTCCCGATTTACAGTATTGTTGAATATGTTTTATTCCATCGGCATAATCGCCAGAGGCCAACAAATCGACATAAGCCACTTCCATGTGATGGGTTTCTTTATCGTTAACAGTAAAATAATCTGATGCGTACATTTCTACTATTTCGTCATCAGTTGGCCTTGGCCAAATAGAAACTAATTCGCAGTTATTGCACTTTACTCCCCATAAAAATTTATCCTTAAAAGCATATCTAAAAGGAATGGTTTTTCCTACTTTAGAGCCACATAAGTTACAATCAAAGTTTACGTTCATACTCAAATGTTATTTATTCAACAAAATAAATAAATTAAAGCGTAGCACCAAAATTTTCCTTAAAAGTAGTTAGACTTTTAGGTTAAATTTAAATAGAATAATACCTTTACCGCATGAAAATTTCAATTATAGTAGCTGCAGATGAGCAAAATGGTATTGGTAAAAACAATGAATTATTATGTCATTTACCAGCTGATTTGAAGTATTTTAAAAATTTAACCACAGGACATTCTATATTAATGGGACGAAAAACCTATGTAAGCATAGGCAAACCACTTCCTAACAGAACAAATATTATAATTAGTAGAATCACAAATTCCATAGAAGGTTGCTTTGTATTTAACTCCATAGAAGCAGGAATTGCTTATGCAAAAACGCTAAACGAAACAGAACTTTTTATCATAGGTGGCGACAGTATTTATGCACAAGTATTGAATGAAGCTGATACTATTTATTTAACCAGAACTCACCATGTATTTGAAGCTGATGCTTTTTTTCCATCATTGGAAAACAATTGGAAACTAACCCATGAAACCAAAAACTTAGCTGACGAAAAAAATAAATTTGATTACAGTTTTCAAGTTTTTGAAAGAGTGTAATATTTAATTCTTTTCAACAATTATATTATTTTAGTCAATCAGTTTTCCTTGTTTTATTTTTTCCTCTAAAAACTCGCCAGTAGCATTGTTTTCCTTGGCTTTTTTCCAACTTTCAATGGCATTTTCCTTTTCCCCTAATAAGTATAAAATATCGCCATAATGGTCTAAAACTTCCCCACTTTTTGGCGAAATTTTTAATGATTGTTCAATATAACTTTTTGCTTTTTGATAATCTTTTTTCTGATATAAAATCCAACCATATGTGTCTAAATAACTTGCGCTGTTTGGTTCTAATTGCAAACTTAAATAACTCATGCTATCAGCCCTATCCAAATTTACTTTCCTTAAGCATAAAAAATAAGCATAATTGTTTAATGCATAAGCACTATTTGGGTCTATTAATAAAGCTTGGTCATAAATTGAATCTACCAAATGATGTTTTTTAGCATAGTTTGCAGCATCGGCAGCAATGCTTAAAAACTGTACTTTTAATTTATCGTTATCCACTACAAATTCCACCCCTTTTAAAGCAGCATCAATGGCTTTTTCGTATTGTTTTTCTTGTAAACTTACCATTGCTTTATAATTATAAAACATGGGTTCGCTAGGAAACAATTCTAATGCGCTATCGCAGTCGGCTAGTAATCCCACGTTGTCGTTAAGCTCTTGGTCACAATATAAAACCTGTTGCCAAATAGTAATATTACTTGCATCTAATTTAGCAGTTTCACGGTATTCGGATCTTGCTTCCTCAAATCTATTATCTTGAGCCAACAGATCGCCTTTAAGCATGGTGGCGCTGGCTTCTGATTTATGGGTATTTTTGAAAATATCTAACAATTCATAAGATTGTTTGCGCTTATCTCCTATTATCTCAGGCGATACAAAAGGAACCAATATTTGTATTTTATACTTTATTTCTAAATCAGGGGAAGCAATGGCTTTTTTCAAATAAGAATAAGCCAAGTCATTTTCCTTTTTTGATCTATAATACTCACTTAAAGCAATGTTAGCATAACCATTTTCAGGATCCTGACGTAATATTTCGTTGTATATTTCATTGGCTTTTTGATCATCTTTTTTACTTAGATACAAATCGGCTAACATTCCTTTGTATTTAAGGTCAGTAGGATAATTTTTTATCAATCTTTCCACTTCAAAAATGGCCTTATTTATTTTGTTTGCTTGTAAATAAACTTGCTCTTTTTTAATAATAACTTCTTCTTTTGGGCCAATAATTTGCTCTATTCTATCTAAAATTTTTATTGATTTACTGAATTTGTTTACATAAAAATAATTAGAAGCAGCTTCATACAGGTAATTGAGTTCTGGGGTTAACTTATTATACATTTCCAAATATAAATCGGCCGACTTTACATATTCTTTATTCGATTTGTATAATTCAGCTAAAAGGTTGTTATACCAAATATTATCAGGATTTAATTGAAACGCCATTTGAGCAAATTTAACGGCTTCTTTCACCCGTTTTTTTGTAAAGTTTATTTCTGCAATTTGGTAATAAACGTTTGCATTTTCCTTGTCTAATATAATGGCTTCTCTGAATGTAAGTTCCGCATCGTCATAACTGCCTTGCATTTTTTCCTTCATGGCTTTAAAATATACTTTATCAAAAGCCAATCTTTGTTCTTCGGTCAGTTTTCCGGTTTGTGCAATAGCTGAAATCTGTATCAGCATTATTCCCAATAAATACAGTTTATATATTTTATTCTTCAATTTTTTATCATTTATAAGCAAACAAACATAGCATTTTTGCTAAATGTTTTTATAAAAATAGTTGTCAGTTGATAGACCATAGAACATAAAATTAAATTGGTAGTTCAAAAGTAAAAACAGAACCTTTTCCTTTCTCACTCTTAGCATAAATAGTACCATTATTTTGTTTAATAAAATCATCACAAAGCAATAAACCTAAGCCTGTTCCTTTTTCATTAGCTGTACCTTGCGTACTTGGATTTTTATGTTGAGTGAACATTTGGTCTAATTTTTCTTTATCAATTCCTACTCCATTATCAGCTATGGAAATTTGAATTTTAGAATTTGTTACCGTACTTGAAACAGTTATTTTACCTTCATCATTGGTAAACTTAATAGCGTTTATTATTAAGTTGCGTAACACCAAATTGATCGTATTTTCATCGGCAAAAGCCCTGTCATTTTCTAAACAAAGATTAACAAGTGTTATGTTTTTTTGATGCGCAATGCTGGATGATAAAGCAATGTTTTTATTGACCAATTCAAATATGTTTAACGATTCAAATTTTAATGGTAATCCCTTTATTTGCGAGGAAGCCCATACCAATAAGTTTTCTAATAAATCAATATTATTTTCAACGGATGAAGCTATTTGTTTGGTTAATTCTTCTGTGTTTTCAGGCTTGTATTTTTTATTACTCATTAAGTCAAAATACAATTTCATGGTGGTCATATTATTTCGCAAATCGTGACTGATGATGCTAAAAAAACGATCTTTTACATTGTTTAACCTTCCTAATTCTTCGGTTTGAATTTCCAGTTTATTGTTCTGATTTTTTAGCGATGAACTAATTCGTTTATTGTTTAAATAAAAATATAAAAAACCTACTGTTAATAATATAAAAAGGATAACAATGGCAATTAGCATTTTTCTAATTTGCCTTTCTTTTATAAGTTGAACATTACTTAGTTCTTCATTTTGCTTCAATAAAACTACTTGTTGTTGTGTTTTTTCCTTGTCGTAAAGCAGCTGTAAATTAGTAACACTTGCTAATATTGAATCGTTAAATAATGAATCTTTTAATTGATTACTTAACATTGAAAATGTTTTAGATTCAAAAGCATTGTTTTTCGATTTTGAAATAATGGCCAAACCTTCATAAGCTTCTTTTAATTCAAAACGTTGGTTCAGTAATTTGGCTTTTTGTAATGCTAATTTATAATTTTGCTCCGCAACACCATAATTATTTAGCATTAACTCAGCGTTTCCTAAACCTAGTAAGTTACTAGTTTCCAAAACTTCAGAATTTGCTTGCTTTGCAATTTTGTATGATAATTGATAGTAGACCAAAGCAGTTTTATAATTCATTTGGCGATAAAACAATTTGGCGATATTTTGATAAGTAATGGCTTCACCAGCTTTATTTCCAATATTTTTATAAATACCTAAAGCCTTGTTATAGTAATTAATGGCTAAGTTATATTTTTTTTGGAGTACATATATTTTTCCAACATTTTCAAATATGGTAAGCGTTCTAAAAATGTTTTTGTTTTGCTCAAATATATTGGCCGCTTTCAAATTAAATTCTATGGCTTTTGAAAAACTATTTTGTCTTTCATAAATATTTGCAATGGAAACATAAGCGTTTAATAAATCATTGTTTTCATGAAGGTTATCAAATATTTTAAGTGCTTCTAAACTTAAATTCAATGCATTAGGCAAATTACCAAGGGCAAAATTACAATTCCCTAAAGCATAATATATTTGACCTTTTGTTAAAGTATTATCTGGTTCAAAACTGAGTGCTTTTTGATAATTGACAATTGCCAAATTAAAGTTTGCCGATAAATAATAAAATGTTCCCAACGACTTATAAACTTTCAGTTTTTGGGCATAAGTGGAATTATCATTTAATAGTTTTGCAGCTTTTTTTGAATTTTCTAAAGCTTCCACTACATTTTGAGAACCAATTTTATATGCAGTTACTATAAAACTGTCTATTTGAGCTGCATCGTTATTGGTATTGACTTGAGCAGTCAAATTAAACGACATTAGCAAACATACAAATAGGTAAAAGTATTTCATTTAAAAAAAATTATAAGGCAAATCTATTATAAAGTAGCTTAGTTTTCACTATAAAAAGAAATACTATTCTTAAATTATTCATAACAAATTGTAGCAAATTAAAGCTAAACAACAAAAAATGAAAATATTAGTTATTAAACATTGTGAGTCTTATATTTGCGCCTCAATTTTAAAGCTTAATAAGCAATGTTAGATAAATTAGAAGCTATATTTCAGCGTTTTAAAAATGTGGAAGAGTTAATTAGCGAGCCAGCAATTTTGGCCGATATGAAGCGATTTACCCATTTAAATAAAGAATACAAAAGTTTAAGTGTAATCATGGAAAAGTACTATGAGTACAAAAACATTAGAGCAAATATTGATAATGCGAAAGATATATTAAAGAATGAAAAAGATTCAGACATGCGTGACATGGCAAAAGGTGAATTAGATGAATTAGAACCCCTCATACAACCTTTAGAAGAAGAAATTCGTATTTTATTAATTCCAAAAGAACCTGAAGACGAAAAAAATGCAACCATAGAGATTAGAGGCGGAACTGGTGGCGATGAAGCTTCCCTTTTTGCTGGTGAACTTTATAGAATGTATAGCCGATACTGCGAAAACAAAGGCTGGAAAACTGAAGTGTTAGATTTTACAGAAGGAAGTGCGGGCGGTTACAAGGAAATAGTAATGGAAGTTACGGGTGATGACGTTTATGGTATTTTAAAATACGAAAGTGGTGTGCATCGTGTGCAACGTGTACCTGATACCGAATCGCAAGGTCGTGTTCATACTTCGGCCGCATCGGTGGTAGTATTACCAGAGGCAGAAGAAGTGGACGTAGATTTAAATCCGGCAGATATTGAAATGCAAACTTCTCGTTCGGGAGGTGCTGGAGGTCAAAATGTAAATAAAGTAGAATCGAAAGTTCAGTTAACACACAAGCCTTCGGGAATAGTTGTAGTTTGTCAGGTAGAGCGTAATCAAAAGGGAAATAGAGAGCGTGCCATGCAAATGTTAAGAACAAAATTATACGAAATTGAATTGAAAAAACATGTAGATGGAATTGCGAGCAAACGTAAAACCATGGTTTCTTCAGGTGATAGATCGGCTAAAATTAGAACTTATAATTATCCGCAAGCTCGAGTTACAGACCACAGAATTGGCTTAACAAAATACAATTTGACTGATGTAATTAATGGTGATATTCAAGAATTTATTGACCAATTACAAATTGCTGAAAATGCAGAAAAGCTAAAAGAAGGAGTCATGAATTAAGCATTTATGATTTGCAAATCAAATACTTTATTAAAATATTAAATTATAAACAAGCTGTAAATCATCTAAAAATAAATCAGTATGTTTGGTGATTATTAATCTAATTGAATGAAAAATATTAAATATTTATTTTTTGTATTAACAGTAATAACAATTTTTGCTTGTAAAAAAGGTTATGAAGGAACATTGAGTTTGAACCCAAATCCTGAAACTTTTATGGCAATTAATAAAATAGAGCGAAGTGGTGTTAACCGACTTACAACAAGGGTTGATGCTTATTGGTGGGGAACATCAAGTAATGGTTATGTAGTAGGTTTTGAGGTTTCAATTGATAGCATGAAAACTTGGACTTATACTACAAAAACCGACAGCAGTATTTTATTAATTATTCAGCAAGGAAGCGATACCGCTGACATTGATATTTTTGTAAGAGCTATAGATAATAATGGTCAAAAAGATTTAACTCCAGCAAGCTTAGCTTATCCGGTAAGGAACTCCGCTCCTACTATTAACATGACAAATATTGCAGGTAAAAAACCTACTGTTTCATTCCCTGCAGTTCACTTTTTTTGGACAGCAAATGATGCTGATGGCTTGCAAGATATCAATGGTTTTGAAGTGTTTTTGAACGACACAAATAATTCAGCTTATACACTTTCCAATTCGATACTAGACATTACTATTCAATCTGACACTAGCTTTACAGGCGATTGTTTTGTATATACTGGTATTAAAACAAATGCATTAAATTTAAAAATAAAAGGTTTGAAATACGACTCCATGAATTATTTTTATGTAAGGGCATTTGATAAAGCTGGCCTGCGTTCAAAATTCACAAAAGATTCTATTCTCATCAAAAAGCCTAAATCAAAAACACTTTTTATAAACGGATATTTAACTTCACGTAACACACCACAGAATTTTATTATTACAAGAATTTCATCATTTGTACCAGCTTATGATTTAATGCTAATAAACGATTATAATTCTTTGCTTTCAACATATACTGAGCAAGCTCCAGATGTGTTAACACAAGCACGTATATTTTCATTTTTTAATAAAATTATTTGGATAAGCGATGAAGGTGCCACTTCAAACACATTGGCATTGGCGCAACAATCTACCGACTTATTTTTTGAAAATGGTGGTCGCATGTTTATGATGTGTAACTTTGGTTCTGATATTCAAAGTGAATCAGAATATTTTGGATTTACACCTATTCAAAAATTAGCTAGCGACCCTAGTGGATTAGCCATTAGGATGAATGTAAATGATTTGGTAACACCTTTTGACAACAGTTGGCCTACCTTAAAATGTAATACAATTATTTCGAGTGCAAGACCTTTTTATACCCAAACTGCATCAAGTGGAACCAGTAATTATGATTCACTTTACAATGCAAGTTTAATTACTCTGGGTACATCAGGAGTAAAACCTTGGACCGGACAATCTACCATCATTTCAAAACGTATTTCGATAAAATATAATAGAACGGTGTTGGTTTTTATGAGTTTGCCAATTCAAAATTTAAATGGAAATAGCAATGCAAATATCTTTTTAGAAAAGGTTTTAAAAACAGAATTGGGATTTTAAATCATGAAAAATATCGTGATTTTTGCATCGGGAAGCGGCAGTAATGCTGAAAACATTGCAAATTATTTTAAAGACAGTAAATCTGTAAAAATTACTGCAGTTTTTACCAATAATGCCAGTGCTGGAGTAATTAGTAAAATGGAAAAATTTGGAATTCCGTGTGAAATTTTCAATAAAGACTATTTTAAAAATAGAGACTATTTTACCATTAAATTATACCAATACCGCCCTGATTTAATTGTACTTGCTGGTTTTTTATGGCTAATTCCAAATTACTTAGTTAATGCATATCCAAATAAAATTATCAATATTCACCCTGCTTTATTGCCAAAATTTGGCGGAAAAGGAATGTATGGAATGCATGTGCATGAAGCTGTAAAAGCTGCGAATGAAACCGAAACTGGAATAACCATTCATTACGTGAACCAAAAATTTGATGATGGTGAAATTATATTTCAAGCTAAAACCCTACTCACAGAACAAGATACTCCCGAAACCATTGCCCAAAAAATTCATTTATTAGAAATGGAGAATTTTCCAGTTGAAATCGATAAAATATTAAATTAAAGATAATTAATTTTTTTCGAATAATAACCTTTGTCAAAGTTCAAGACTTTGACAAAGTTAAAAACAGAGAAAAAGGAATTTTCTACAAAAAATAACTTTGTCAAAGTAAAAAAACTTTGACAAAGTGAGCCAAGATATTTTCAAGGTTATAAACTAAAATAATTTATTACTTTTGATCTAATCATATCATAGAAATTACATGAATTTGAATTCACCTTTATTACCTGAAACGTTTTATCATATTTATAATAGAGGTATAAACGGTGAAGATTTATTTAAGCAAGAGCGTAATTACAATTACTTTTTAAGTAAGTATATTATTTACCTTGAGCCTGTTGTAGAAACCTATGCTTATTGTCTTTTGAAAAATCATTTTCATTTATTAATTCGGGTAAAAGATATTGATACTTTATATAATTTTTTTATTGAACAAATTAGAAATAAAGAAATAAAACAAGGTTTACATAATCCCGATTTTATTGTAAGTAAACAATTTGCCAAGCTTTTTAGTAGCTATACGCAAAGTATAAATATTGCAACAAATCGAAGTGGCTCATTGATTGAAACACCTTTTAAACGCATTGAAGTGAAAAATGAAACATACCTTACTAATCTTATTTGGTATATTCATAATAACCCACAAAAACATGGTTTTGTAAATGATTTTAGGGATTATCCTCACTCATCTTATCAAGCACATTTAAGTAATAGAATGGTTTGGGAATTCTGCTGATTTTAAAAGTTTTCATAATAAAATTCAACACGAAAATAATATTAATAATCTAATCATTGAGTTTTAGTGCGGGAACAAAACTTTGTCAAAGTTCAAGACTTTGACAAAGTTAAAAAACAGTGATAAAGGAATCTTACTACAAAAAAACTTTATCAAAGTAAAAAAACTTTGACAATGTAGTGCTAATCCTCACAATGATAATTTTCGTCAATTTGACTTACTTTATGTTCAGCTTTTTCGCCTGCTTGTTTGGCGGCTATCATTTTATTAATTAATCGTTGGCGATCAGTTTTAATAGTTATTCTTAATGCTTCATCTTGAGTTATGCTATAATAACAAATTCCATCTACAAAAGTCATTTCAGGTTTGGCATAAATACTTAATGGATTGTTATTCCAAAGCACTAAATCGGCATCTTTACCCGTTTTTATACTTCCTAATTTATTATCCAAATGAAGCATTTTTGCTGGATTTAATGTCACCATTTTCCAAGCATCTTCTTCACTAATATTTCCGTATTTTATAATCTTAGCTGCTTCTTGGTTTAGCCTACGTCCCATTTCAGCATCATCACTGTTTATGGCTACGTTTAAACCCATTTTTTGCATAATGGCAGCATTATGTGGAATGGCATCAATAACTTCGTATTTATAAGCCCACCAATCAGCAAAAGTACTGGCACTTACGCCATGCATTTTCATTTTATCGGCTACTTTATATCCTTCTAAAATATGGGTAAATGTATTCACTTTAAAACCCATGCTATCGCCCACATGCATGAGCATATTTATTTCACTTTGCACATAACTATGACAACTGATAAAGCGTTTTTTATTCAATATTTCAAGCACTGCTTCTAGCTCCAAATCATTGCGAGTAAAAGCAGCATTTTGTTTCATATTTTTTTCATATTCTTTGGCCCTAATGAACTCATCGTACATAATTTGTTCAACGCCCATGCGGGTTTGCGGATAACGATTGGTTTCATTTCCCCAATTACTTTGTTTTACATTTTCACCTAAAGCAAATTTGATAAAACCGTCAGCGCCTTCTATTTTCATTTTTTCGGGAGCTAATCCCCAACGTAATTTTATCAATGCACTTTGTCCGCCAATTGGGTTGCACGAGCCGTGCAATAACTGCGCTGAAGTTACACCTCCAGCCAACTGACGATAAATATTAATGTCTTCACTGTAAACCACATCCCCAATTCTAACCTCTGCGGTAACCGCTTGAGAACATTCATTCACTCCACGTGTAATGGCAATATGTGAGTGTTCATCAATAATTCCATTGGTTAAATGTTTGCCAGTAGCATCTACTATTTTTGCATTTGCTAACGATAAATTTTTTCCAATGGCAACAATTTTTCCATTGCTAATTGCTACATCAGTTTCAGTTAAAATACCTTCTTTTTCATTGCTCCAAACGGTAGCATTTTTAAAAATAATGGTTTCAGCACTTGGTTTAGTTTTCCATCCATAATCGGTAAAAGGATAAACAATATCGCCTAATGAAATAACAGGAATAGAATCAGTTTTCTTCTTTTCTTCTTTTACTTTTTCTATCCAATTAGCTTTAAAACTAGTAAAACTTCCATCTAATAATTGCGCTTGTCCCACTAAGTTTTTCAATTGGTTGGTATCATTTATATTTTCTGTTTTATCAATCCAGCAATTAA
This sequence comes from Bacteroidota bacterium, assembly GCA_947456185.1. Classification (GTDB taxonomy): domain Bacteria; phylum Bacteroidota; class Bacteroidia; order UKL13-3; family UKL13-3; genus JAAFJM01. Next base: position 23,170 of record CANGPW010000036.1, read on the forward strand.
CTCTGATATTCTCCGTTGATTTTTTGGAAGCTTTAAAAACCATATTGATCATGTTATTTTCAAAATCCATATTGGCTTTCAAGGTATCAGTTCCAAACAAAGTAATAGATGGTTTTACAGCATCTCCATCTATTTTCATTATATAATTATCAAAGCCTTTTAAACTCACAGCATATTTCCCTCTTAAATCTGATGTAGGTAAAGTATTTACATCTGTTTTTTTACCACTAATCCAATGTTCAGTAATAACAGCTTCTTTATCGAAAATAGGTTTGTTACTAATAAAAAAATTAGCCAACATGTTTTTTTGCAAACTTCCAATTTGTTTGTCTGCTTTAATCATTTGCGCAGGAATTTTTGTCAATGCATTTAAAGCAACAGTTTCATTTAAGCCATATAATACAGCCTTGCGCAAGTTTTTCAAAAACTCATTTGCGTCATTGCAACCATTGCTGGTAATGGCAAAATTGATATTTGCTTCGCTCAATAATTTGGCATTGGTAGGTGCCATTTCCCAATGTTTCATATCGGCAGTACTTACATAATTTGCTTCAAAAACGTCTTCTACTTCATAGGGTTTGGGAAAATTGATTGGAATAATTAATGATACATTTGACTCCTTTATTTCATTCAATCTTTGGTATTCATCGCCATCGCCTTTAATAATATAATTGGTTTTAAATTCTTTGGCAATTTTATCGGCACGCAAAACGGAAAGCTTGTCATCAACTTCAAAAATATTGGGTAAATTTTGTAATTGGTTAAAAGCATCCAAAGTTAAATTCTTTTCTTTGATTTGCGTTTTATACCAATTTGCATCGTAATAAGTTTGCCTGAGCAAAGCAATACTTCCCATGAAGGAATTAGGATAATCCTGAATAGAACTTCCTTTATTAAAACTAAATCCGGCTGCGGCTTTTGATGAAATTACCAATTCATTTTCATTGTTATTATTGGTTAAAACCAAAGTAGAAGTACCCCTACAAATTCCATCATGTACTCCTGAAAGCACCGCACCAAAGCCACTTTCAACTAATTGTTTCGATTTTTTTTCATCATAACTAAAATAATCTACTGCATTTAATTCCGCTTTGATGGCATCATTCCAAGCATAAGCACCTTTTTTATTGGTAGCATATTGTTTGCCATTATTTGGATTATTATTTTTCCAATTAACGCCATAATTTGAATATAAATCAATGAACGAAGGATAAATGAATTTTCCTTTTAAATCAATCACTTTAGCTTCTTTTGGAATGGCAATTCCAACGCCTACATTGTATATTTTACCCTCTTTAATTACCAATGTGGCATTGCTTAATTTATTGCTTGCATCTACAAAAATTGTTGCATTGGTAAATGCAAAATAACTAGACTTAATGTTATGCGGACCATTAACCGGATTGGCTTCTTGCGCTGATAATTTAATTGGCAATAAGCAATTGGCTATTGGCAAAAAACAATAAGCAAAAAGCAAAAAAGCAAGTGTTTTATAAGTATTTTTCATGTTGAAAATGTTGGAATAAAAGAGCAATATATGAAAATTGGTGAAACAAAATAAATTGCTTTGTAAAATGAAAAAACCATTACTTTTTTTAATAATAATCTATTTAATTTGAATGTATGAAACATGCAAAAATAATTTTTGGTTTTTTATGTTGCCTTTTGACAATAAATAGCCATGCGCAACAGGATTTAATATTGCTGGATAGCAACACTTTTAAATTAGGTGAAGGTGTAGTTTTAAGTAAAGTTTCTTTCAGGGGTTTGTGCGTAGTAAACGACCAAGTTATTTGGGCTAGCGGTAGCCGCGGAACTGTTGCAAAAAGTACAGATGGAGGAAAAACATTTAATTTTCAGCAGTTAAAAAATTTTCCAAAAAGTGATTTCAGAGACATAGAAGCTTTTGATGAAAAAACAGCTGTGATGCTCAGTAGTGGAACTCCAGCTTATATTTTAAAAACCTTAGATGGTGGCGAAACTTGGAAGGAAGTTTATCGGAATTTGGATACTGCTTATTTTTTAGATGGCATGGATTTTTGGAACAATCAAAATGGAATGATTGTTGGCGATCCGATAAATGGTAAATTTTTATTGCTTCAAACCCATAATGGTGGCGACACTTGGAACTTAATTGACGAAAAATATTTACCTAAAGCCGAAAAAGGAGAAGCCGTTTTTGCTGCCAGTGGAACCAGCATTAATTGTTGGGGAAACAATGAATTTGGATTTGTTAGTGGTGGAATGCAATCAAGTTTTTACAAATTTAAATCGCCAAAATCCTTTGCTAAAAAAATAAATTTAACCATTCAACAAGGCGCCAATAGCAAAGGAGCTTTTTCTTTGGTAAAAAGCAATCACACATTTATTGCCGTTGGGGGTGATTATATGAAAGATTCTGTTCGTTATAAAAACTATGATGAAATTGGAGTAAATTTATATTACGAAGACATGGGCTCCACTCCTTTTGGTTACCGTTCTTGCATTGAAAAATTAAATGCAAATACTTTCATTGCCTGCGGAAGCAATGGTGTAGATGAGTTTAATTATAAAACCAAAATTTGGAAAAATATTAACCAACAAAACTTCAATGTGGTAAAAAAAGCAAAAGTTGGAACAGCTGTTTTTATAGCCGGAAATAAAGGAAAAATTGGGAGAATTGCTGCTGGCTTCTAGCAAAGGCAAATGCAAAAGAATTAAAGTTAAAAAAGCAGGCGCTTAAAATCCGGTATAGGACCCGCAACAGGTTTATAGAGTTTGAAAGCTGTTAGGGGTTCTACTTATATCCTATTTTTCAGATATACCAATGTACTTTTTTAATTCAGTTTGATTTTCTGCTTGTTTTATTAAAAAGTCTGCTACGTCTGCTCTATTGATTCCGCCTATGTTAATTCCTTTGAATAATTTATTTTCAATGCGGTATTTTTCTGTCAATTCTTTGTCTAATAACCTTCCTGGTCTCACAACTGTCCAATTCAAATCGGAATGAGTAATCAATTCTTCCATTTTAGTTTTATCAGCATAAACGTCTTTTAACAAGTATTTTAAAAACATTTTTACCAACCAAGGAACATAATTTTTACTTTCTCCAGCTCCAAATCCGGTAACAAAAATAAACGGAATAGTTATTTTGTTTTCATTATGTATTTCCAAAATTAATTTTGCAAAATCTGAAAAAAGGGTCGTAGCTTTCATGTTCTTGCCAGTACCCAATGTTATAATTAAGGCATCTGCGTTTTGGATAGATTTGAATAGGTCAGCTTTATTGGTGGCATCACCAAGTATCATTGTTAACGATTGTTTCTCTTCAATATTAATTTCAGATCGAGAAAGGGTTGTTATTGAATGATTTCTGTTTAAACCTCTTTTTACTGTTTCTAATCCTATTCCAGCCGAGGCTCCTATAATGGTTAAATTCATTTTTCTTTTTTATTGATTTTGAGTTGATAACGTTTTTGGGCTTAAAGAAGTGGCGATTTCGAAGAACAAAACTACATATAACCACTGAACCGCCAATTTCTTGTAGGTGCTTTTAGCGGTTCGTGCTTCTTTTTCTGTGTTGGTTTTAATTTTTAGTTCCAATTGTTTCTTTTTATTGTTTGAGTTATATGAGCAAGATGGTGGTTACAATGCCACGCATAAACTCCTATATTTTCGTCAACTCTAAAATTTTTTCTGTGTTCAGGATGAATAAAAATTCTTCCATATTGTTCGTCTGTCAAATTGTTTAATAACACTGTCCATCTTTCGTGAATCCCTTCTATCATTTTCATTGAAGGCTCAATAGGCATGCTTTTAGTGTCAAGAAGTTCTGCCCAAAGTTCTTCAAAATAGGGTTTTATAGTTGGCTGGTCTTCTGTCAATGCAAGTTTTAAACGAGTTAAACTGTTCATATGACTGTCAGCACAATGGTGAACTACTTGTCTAATTGTCCAGCCATCAGGTCTATATTGAGTATCAAGTTGCATGTCAGTCAACTTATATACTTCAGCTCCTAACCTTGTTGGAAATATTGCAATATCTGAAACCCATTTTAATAAAATGTCTTTCGTAATTATCTCAGGTTTCTCAAACTTTCCAATCGGATATTTCAATTGTTCTAAAGTCATAAAGTTCAAATTTATTTATATTCTAAATGTCATCTTTTAGCCTAAACGCTAACTAGTTTATGGAGGAATATTCATCCAAAATCTTCTATCTCAACACAAAATTTTGTCCTAAATAAACCCTGCGAACCATTTCATCATCGGCTAATTCTTGGCCAGTTCCGGCTTTCAGAATTTTTCCTTCAAAAAGCAAATAGGCTCTGTCAACAATAGAAAGTGTTTCGTGCACATTGTGATCGGTTACCAAAATACCAATATTTTTATGCTTTAATTTTGCCACAATTACTTGAATATCTTCCACCGCAATGGGGTCAATACCGGCAAAAGGTTCATCTAATAAAATAAACTTGGGGTTTACTGCCAATGCTCGAGCTATTTCAGTTCTGCGTCTTTCGCCACCACTCAATACATTTCCCATGCTTTTACGCACTTTGTGTAAAGTAAATTCATCAATCAAAGATTCCAATCTATC
>CANGPW010000037.1 GCA_947456185.1 Bacteroidota bacterium
ATGGGAATGCTTATTTGTAGCCCTGCGGGCAATGATATTCTATTTGATGAAAGCCAGGTAGAACAAGGTAGAAATTTTGCCAATAAAATTTGGAATGCTTTCCGTTTGGTAAAAGGTTTAACCATTAAGTCTGATGCTGATTTTGCTGCCGATTTATTGGCAAGTAATAAAATTTCGGAACAATGGTTTGACGCAAGATTCAATATTGCTTTAGCAGAAATAGAAGAAAAATGTAAAGATTATAAATTAAGCGAAGCCTTAATGATGATTTACAAATTGATTTGGGATGATTACTGCGCTTGGTATTTAGAAATGATAAAACCATTTTATGGCGAAGCATTGAACCAAAGTACTTATGACCAAACAGTTGTTTTCTTTGAAAAATTGATGTTGGTTTTACATCCGTTTATGCCATTTATTACAGAAGAAATTTGGCAAGAATTAACCGAAAGAAAAGAAGGTGAAAGTATTTGTATTGCATCATATCCGAAAATCAATTTGTCTATTGAAAATATTCCTAACTTAGAAAAAGCTTTTGAAACTATTGTTAAAACTAGAGAGTATAGAAATAATAACGGAATTAGCCCGAAGGAAAAGTTTGAGGTAACTTATATAAATACGGGGACCCCAGAATTGTATAAGAACTATTCTTATTTAATTACAAAATTATCAGGATCATTAGCTATTAATTTTGTTAGTTCGATACCATTAGGAACAGCATCAATTCCTGTTTCTACAGATATTATTTACTTACCTATTCTAAAACAAATAGATGCAGTAGCAGAAGCCGAAAAAATTAATAAGGAAATTGAATACTTAATTGGCTTTATGGCAAGTGTAGATGTAAAATTAAGTAATGAAAAGTTTGTAGCCAATGCCAAACCAGAATTGGTAGAAAAAGAACGACAAAAGAAAGATGATGCTAATGCTAAAATTGAAATATTGAAACAAAGTTTAACTACTTTGTAAAAGTAAATTTTTGTTTAAAAATAAAAAAGCCGTTCCAATTGGAGCGGCTTTTAATTTAAAAACTATTTAGTTTCTTCTGTTTTAGGTTCAGCTTTTTTACTGCAACAAGATTTTTTACCATCTTTTTTATCTTTATCGCAACTTTTTTCACTTTTCCTATCGCAACTTTTTGATTCTTTTTTAGAGCAACAAGCTTTCTTTTCTTTTTTCTCCTCAACAATTATGGGCTTTTCGTCTGTAATTTCACTTACACTTTCGTTAGCTATTTTTATTGTAGTTGCTGGAGTTGACGATTGTGCTTTTGTCACAAAAGTGATTGCTGCAAAGGCAGCTAAAATTAGTATTTTTTTCATGTTTTGTATTGTTTAATTAATATTCAAATGTAAATGAAGTAATTTGTATTTGCAACTATATATTAGTGATTTAAAAGTAAAATTTACCTAAATTATATTATTGATGGTGATAAGGTTCCCCTTTAATAATGGTAAAACAGCGGTATAATTGTTCAATAAAAATTAATCGGATTAATTGATGAGAAAAAGTGAATGCCGATAATGATATTTTGGCATTTCCCCTGTTATATACCGATTCGTCAAAGCCAAATGCCCCGCCAATGATGAAAACGATACTCCCGTTTTGCACACTTAAGTTTTCTATGTAATTAGCAAAAGGAATAGATGAATAAGTTTTACCATTTTCGTCTAATAATATAACATAATCAGTAGGTTTTATCTGTTTTAAAATAATTTCTGCTTCTGCTTTTTTCGTTTGATTTTCGTCTTTGCTTTTAAGTTTTGTAGGTAATTCAAATGTTTTAGTTTCAAACTTACAATAATGCGAAAGTCGTTTTGAAAACTCTGCAAATCCTTCTTCCACAAATTTAAAATGAGTTTTCCCTAATTGTATTAAAGTTATTTTTACCATTTTTCATTGTTGTTTTTGGGTAAATATTCTTTAATTTTCAAGTAATTAGCTTCCATTTTTTCTCCACCTTTTCCCCCTAATAATTTCCAATGTACTAACATGTTTTCTTTTCTGTTTTCAGGAGCAGGATGTGTACTTAAAAAAGGTGATATTTCTTCCTCTTGATTGTCTTTTTCTAATTTATTAAAAAAACCATTTGCTTCACTTGCGTCATATACTGTTTCATATAAATAATTAACTGAATATTCATCGGCTTGGGCTTCATTATCTCTACTAAATTTTAAACCAATTAAGTTTTGAGCTATATCAATTAAACTTCCAGCATCGCCTATAACTAAATTAATTAAAGCAGCTAATCCCAATTGTTTGGCCATATTGTCAATGGAGTGTCGTTTATCGGCATGGGCTATTTCATGTCCCATTACACCGGCTAATTGTGCTTCATTGTCTAAGTATTTTATCAGTCCAGTAAAAATATAAATTTTGCCACCTGGCAAACAAAAAGCATTTAAAACAGAATCATTGATAATTTTTAACTCCCAATCAAAATCATCGGTATGCGCAACTTTACCCGATTTCAGGATTCTTTCTTTAATTAAATTGATTTTATCGTATAATTCTTGGTGATCTTTTTCTGGTAAAATCTGATTTTTATACATTAAATCATATTGATTTTGAGCCTGAATTCCTAATTCCTTATCAACCGATAATGGAATATATTTTTTCCAACCATCACCACATGAAGTAAATACAACCATTAAGGCAAATAATATGACTACATTTTGAAAGCTTCTTTTCATTGATTTTAGTTTTCTTTATTTTGCGAATTTAGCAACAAAATTAATATTATAAATAAATGACTTTTTGCATTGGCATATAGTTTTATATTCGCCACACTTTTTAACAAATGAAAAAACAATATACTCTAACAATCATATCATTATTTTTAAGCTTTCAAATATTTGCACAATTCGGTAGAATTAAGGGAGTTGTAGTAGATAAAGAAAGTGGAGAACCCATAATTTCTTCCAATATAAAAATTTTAGAGTTAGTAAATATTATTGTTCAAACCGACAATAATGGCATTTATGTGATTACTAAAATTCCTTATGGTAATTATACAGTTCGTTTTGCATATATTGGTTATGAGTCACAAACTCGTAAAATTGAGGTGAATTCTGACGAACCCATTCAAGTAAATTTTAGTGTTGAAAAAAAGAAAAATCAACTCAATGAAGTTACCGTTAGTGGTGAAAAAGAAAAAGCACGTGAAAATGTAAATATTTCAACCAATGTAATTACTCAAAAAGATTTAGCACGTTTACCAACTTTTGGTGGTGAACCCGATTTGGTTCAATACCTTCAAGTTTTGCCTGGTGTAAATTTTAGTGGTGACCAAGGTGGTCAATTATATATTAGAGGTGGTTCTCCGGTAATGAATAAAGTGATGTTGGATGGATTAATCATTTATAATCCATTTCATTCCATTGGTTTATTCAGTATTTTTGATGCCGATTTAATTAAAACAGCCGATGTAAGTGCAGGTGGTTTCAATGTTCAGCATGGTGGAAGAATTTCAGGTGTAATTGATGTAAGCACTCGTGACGGAAATAGGAAAGATTTTAGTGGTAAAATCAGTATCAATCCTATTACGGCTAAGTTTCATATTGAAGCACCAATTACTAAATTTACCGATGGTGGTGGATCTTCATCATATGTATTATCCTATAAAACATCTTATTTAGATAAAACTGCTCCAATTATATATAAAAATGCTGATCCCGAAAATGGTTTGCCATATTCATTCAATGATCTTTACGGTAAATATTCTTTTTCAGGTTCTAACGGAAGTAAAGCTACCTTTTTTGGATTTAGATTTGATGATAACTCAAGGTTTAATAATTTAAAATACAACTGGAATAATGTTGGTTTTGGTACTAATTTATTAATTATTCCAGATGGAAGTAGTACATTAATTAATATTTCTGCTGGATTTTCGAATTATGAAATTAAAATGTTAGAAGCTAATGGAAGGCCTCGTTCCAGTGGTATCAATAGTTTCAATGCTTTATTTGGTTTTACAAACTATTTTGGAAAAGACGATTTGAAATATGGATTTGAAGTGGTTGGGTTCAATACTTTGTACAATTATAAAAATTCTACCGGCAGAAATATTGACCAAGAGAACAGTAATACTGAGGCTTCTGGATATATCAAATTCAAAAAAATTATAGGAAGTAGAATTGTAATAGAGCCAGGAATTAGAGCCGTTTATTATGCATCTTTATCGGAAAGTAGCATAGAACCAAGAATTGGAGCTAAATACAATGTGAATTCATCATTCAGATTAAAAGGTGCAGCAGGAATGTACTCTCAAAATTTAATCAGTGCTGTAAGTGACCAAGATGTGGTGAATTTGTTTTACGGTTTTTTATCAAGTCCTGACGATATATCAAGAAATGGTTCTTTAAGAAATACAAACAGTAGGATTCAAACTGCTTGGCATGGCGTGTTTGGCTTTGAATTTGATATTTTAGATAACAACAAAAGTAAATTAAGTTTAAATTCTGAAGCATTTTATAAAAATTTCAATCAAATTATTAGCATCAATAGGTATAAAATATATGAAAATGATCCATCGAATATCAATAGAAGCGATTTGGATAAATTTGATTACATAGCTGAAAAAGGTTTGAGTTATGGTGCTGATGCTACTTTGAAATTTGAAAACAAGAAATTAAATATTTGGGCTGTTTATTCGCTTACCTATGTTACCAGAAATGATGGTGTGGTTGGAGAATATGTTCCTCATTTTGACAGAAGACATAATATTAATATTGTGGTTAATCAAAGTTGGGGAAACAAAACTAATCCTTCGGCATGGACTGCTAATTTACGTTGGAATTTTGGATCAGGTTTTCCATTTACACAAACTCAAGGATTATATGAAAAGTTAAATTTTGCAGGTGGAATTAGTGCAAATCCATTGGTTCAAAATGGAAATTTAGGCGTTTATTATGAGCAAATAAATACGGGAAGATTGCCTTATTTTCACAGGTTAGATGTTTCATTGTCTCGTAAAATTATTATCAGTAAAACATCGGTTTTAAATATTACAGCTGCTGCAACTAATGTTTATAACCGTGAAAATATTTTTTACTTTGATATTTTAAATTACAAACGAATTAATCAGTTACCTTTTTTACCTACTTTAGGTTTTAGCCTAACTTTTTAGGTTTTTTTATTTTAAAAGTTAAGCAATTTATTTTCAATAATCTCTACACTTATTTACCTAATTTTCAAGCTTACTTGATAATTGCTTTATCAAATGTTATTTTCGTGCCACTTTTAAAAATCCTTATTGGGTTTTTATGTAATTTATTATACTAAAATGACCAAATACAAAGAATATAAAAAACTTGATTTTCCGGCTTTTGAACAAGAAATATTAAAGTTTTGGGCTGATGAAAAAATATTTGAAAAAAGTGTTGCTAATCGTTTAAACGCTAAGCCTTTTGTTTTTTATGAAGGTCCGCCAAGTGCTAATGGAATGCCAGGAATTCACCATGTGATGAGCAGGGCCATCAAAGATATTTTTTGTAGGTATAATACTTTAAAAGGCTTTCAAGTAAAACGCAAAGCTGGTTGGGACACACACGGTTTACCGGTAGAATTACAAGTAGAAAAAGCCATGGGAATTACCAAAGAAGACATTGGTAAAAGCATTTCGGTGGAAGATTATAACGAAGCTTGCCGCAAAGATGTAATGAAATACACCGATGTGTGGAATGAATTAACCACTAGAATTGGCTATTGGGTTGATTTGAACGATCCTTACATTACCTATGAAAATAATTACATTGAAAGTCTTTGGTGGTGCTTAAAACAATTACACAATAAAGGTTTTTTGTATAAAGGTTATACCATTCAGCCATTTTCGCCTGCTGCTGGAACAGGTTTAAGTTCGCATGAATTGAACCAACCAGGAACTTATAAAGACGTAAAAGACATGACTGCTGTGGCCATGTTTAAGATAGTTGATTGTAATCAGACCATAGTCCATGGTATTGGAAATGATACTGTTTATTTCTTGGCATGGACTACTACGCCTTGGACTTTACCTTCCAACACAGCATTGGCGGTTGGTGCTAAAATTGAATACGTTTTGATTAAAACCATCAATCAATTTAACTATGAAGTAGTTCAAGTAATTTTAGCCAAAAAATTAGTTGGAAAGTACTTTAAACCTGAACAAGCAGATATAAAATTTGAAGATTATAAAACAGGCGATAAATTAGTTCCTTTTGAAATTATTGGTGAATATAAAGGCAAGGATTTAGCAGGAATTAAATACGAGCAATTATTGCCATTTGCACCAGTTACGGATGGTAAAAGTTTTGAAGTAATTATTGGCGATTTTGTTACCACTGAAGACGGAACAGGAATTGTTCACATTGCACCTAGTTTTGGTGCGGACGATTTTAGGGTTGCAAAGCAAAACGGAATTGGTTCACTTACATTAGTTGATAAACGTGGTAAGTTTTTACCAGAAATAAATGATAATTTGTTCCTTTATGGCGAAGAATTTGTGAAAGAAGCTTATTTAAATGATGCAGAAAAAGCAGCAGCTTTAATTGTTCAAAAAGACAAGCTACAAAGTTTCATTAAAGATACGAGTAAATTGAATTATTTAAGTGTGGATGAACGCATCACTTTAAAATTGCAACATGAAAATAAGTTATTTAAAAAAGAAAAATACGACCATACCTATCCTCATTGTTGGAGAACAGATAAGCCAATATTATATTATCCATTAGAAAGTTGGTTTATAAAAACTACTGCTGTAAAAGATAAATTGGTAGAAAACAATGCAAAAATAAACTGGAAACCTGCAAGTACCGGAACCGGAAGATTTGGAAATTGGTTAGAAAACTTGGTAGATTGGAATCTTTCACGTTCACGTTATTGGGGAACTCCGCTGCCAATTTGGAGAACGGAAGATGGCTTAGAAGAAAAATGTATTGGTTCAAAAGCAGAATTAACCGCGGAATTTGAAAAAGCAGTAAAAGCTGGATATAACGAAAATTCGAAATTCAAAATTCAAAATTCGAATTTAGAAATTGACCTACACAAACCTTTTGTTGATGACTTAATTTTGGTTTCTGAATCTGGAAAATCAATGAAACGCGAAGCAGATTTAATAGATGTTTGGTTCGATAGCGGTGCAATGCCTTATGCCCAATGGAATTTTATGGGCAAAGATTCAACTGAGGAGGCAAAAGCACAGTTTGAGTCGGCTTATCCTGCCGATTTTATTGCTGAAGGTGTAGACCAAACACGTGGTTGGTTTTTTACATTGCATGCGTTAGCAGTTTTATTGAACGAAAGTTCTGAAGAAATAAAAGCATTTAACGAAAAAATTGAAAATCCAGGAATTGCCTTTAAAAATGTAATTGCAAATGGTTTAGTGCTTGATAAAAATGGCCAAAAAATGAGTAAACGTTTAGGAAATGTAGTAGATCCGTTTACAACAATTGCCAAATATGGTGCTGACGCAACCCGTTGGTACATGATAAGTAATAACGATCCGTGGGATAATTTAAAGTTTGATTTAGAAGGAATAGGAGAGAGCCAACGTAAGTTTTTTGGAACTTTGTATAATACTTATTCATTCTTTGCTATTTATGCCAATATTGATGGATTTGTTTATGATAAAACCAATATAGTTCCAGTGAAAGAACGCACAGAATTAGACCGTTGGATTGTTAGTAAATTAAACAGTTTAATTAAATTAGTAAGCGAAAAAATGGATGATTACGACCCAACTCCTGCTGCTAGGGCAATGGAGGAATTTGTGGGCGATCATCTTTCTAATTGGTATGTTCGCTTAAGCCGTAGACGTTTTTGGAAAGGCGAAATGAACGATGAGAAAAAAGCTGCATATGAAACTTTATATGAATGTTTAGAAACGGTAAGTCAGTTAATGAGCAGCGTAGCCCCGTTTTTTGCTGATTGGTTATACAGAAACTTGAACGTAAGTTTATTGGAATCGGGTAAAAACACTTTGCAATCGGTACATTTAACCAATTTGAAAATAGCCGATGCCAATTTAATAGATACTGTTTTAGAAGCCCAAATGGATTATGCTCAACGCATTTCATCTTTAGTTTTATCAATTAGGAAAAAAGAAAATATTAAAGTTCGTCAGCCATTACAGCGCATACTAATTCCAGTTATTGATCAAAAAATAAAAGATGAAATTACGCATGTTAGAGATTTGATTCTAGCTGAAGTAAATGTAAAAGATTTAGAATATATTGATGCAATTGATAAATCGATCAAAGCAAATTTTAAAACATTAGGAAAGAAAGTAGGTGCTAAAATGAAAGAGGTAGCAGCTGCAATTGCTTTATTTGACCAAAATAAAATAGCTGAATTAGAACAAAATGGTTTGTTAAATTTGGAAATTGAAGGAGAGAACATTGAAATTCTATTAACTGACGTAGAAATATTATCGAAAGAAATTACTGGATTTAAGGTGGCAAATGAAGGAAAAATTACTGTGGCCTTAGATGTTGAAATGAGCGAAGAATTATTAAATGAGGGAATTGCGAGAGAAATAATTAGTAAACTTCAATTACTAAGAAAAGAAAGTGGTTTATTAGTAATGGATAAAATAAATGTACAAATTGCTGACAATCTTTATACAAATGCATCTTTATCTATATACAATTCATATATTTGCAGCGAAATTTTAGCGAATTCTGTTCAAGTTGTTGATAATGTAGTAGATGGGATTGATATAGAAGTAAACGAAAACTTGGTAAATGTAAAAATAATTAAAGCTTAAGTTATGGCGAAGAAAGTTGTAAAAAAAGTTGCTGCAAAGAAAGCAGTAGTAAAAGTAGTAAAAAAAGTAGTTGCTAAAAAAGTAATTGCAAAAAAAGTTACACCTGCAAAAAAGTCAACTCCTATTAAAAAAGTTGCGAAGAAAGTTATTGCTAAAGCAGCACCTAAAAAGGCAGTTAAAGTAATTGCTAAAAAAGCATTACCAGCAAAAATAGCTAAGAAAGTAACTAAAGTAATTGCAAAAGCAGCACCTAAAAAGGCAGTTAAAGTAATTGCTAAAAAAGCATTACCAGTAAAAATAGCTAAGAAAGTAACTAAAGTAATTGCAAAAACAGCACCTAAAAAGGCAGTTAAAGTAATAGCTAAAAAAGCTTTACCAACAAAAAATGTTAAAAAAGCAACTAAAGTAATTGCAAAATCAGCTCCTAAAAAAGTGGTTAAAGTAATTGCTAAAAAAGCATTGCCAATAAAAACAGCTAAAAAGGCAACTAAAGTTATTGCAAAAGGAGCACCTAAAAAGCTTGTTAAAGTAATTGCAAAAAAAGCATTACCAGTTAAAGTAGCTAAAAAAACAACTAAAGTTATTGCAAAAGTAGCACCTAAAAAGCTTGTTAAAGTAATTGCAAAAAAAGCATTACAAGTTAAAGTAGCTAAAAAGGCAACTAAAGTTATTGCAAAGGCAACACCAAAAAAGCTTGTTAAAGTAATTGCAAAAAAAGCATTACCAGTTAAAGTAGCTAAAAAAGCAACTAAAGTAATCGCAAAGGCAACACCTAAAAAACTTGTTAAATTAATTACAAAAAAAACATTACCAATTAAAACACTTAAGAAATCAACCAAGGTAATTGAGAAAGCAAGCCAAAAGGTAGTAAAACCTATTGCTAAAAAAGTAATTGTAAAGCCTATAGTTAAAGCGGATAAAGTGTTAAAAGCAAAGGAAGTTAAAGTTGTAACTAAAATAACAAAGCCTACGCTTAAACAAATAGCTAATGATAAAAAACCTGTTTTTGCTAACAAGCCTTATGTGCCAAAAGAAATACATAAAAAAGCAGTTTTAGTTTCAAAAACAAGAGCTGAGAAAAAGCAAGAATTAGAAAATAATGCACCTGCACCTTACCGTTTTGAAGCTAAAGCATTAGAAATGGCAACGGAAGCAAAAAGATACAGTGATGTTGATTTAGCTGAATTTAAAGAAATTATTATTTCTAAAATGACTTCTGCAAAATCTGAATTAACGAACTTGTTAGATCAAATGCAAAACCCAAATGCCAATGGTGGAAATGATACTGATAGCAGTTATCAAACTTTGGAAGACGGACAATCAAGCAGCGAAAAAGAACAGTTAAGTCAATTAGCTGCTCGTCAAAGAAAGTTTATTGAAAACTTAGAAAATGCATTGACTAGAATTGAAAATAAAACTTATGGAATATGTAAAGTTACTGGTAAATTAATTGCCAAAGAACGCTTACGTGCTGTTCCACATACTACTTTAAGTATGGAAGCTAAACTTCAACAATATAAATAATTAAAATATTATCAAATTTAATAGAGACGTAATTAGGTTTGCGTCTCTATTTTTTTAATTAAACAATGAAAAACAAATTTCTTTATTACCCAATATTAATTGGTGTTTTACTTTTAGTAATTGACCAATGGAGCAAAGTTTACGTGAAAACTCATTTTAACTTAAGCGAGGAAGTTAATGTAATGGGTTCTTGGTTTAAATTACATTTCCTAGAAAACTATGGAATGGCATTTGGAATTGAATTTGGCGGAAGTTGGGGTAAAATAATTCTTACCTTATTCAGAATTATTTTTTGTGGTGTTATCATATATTATATTAGTACATTAATTAAAGCAAAATCGCATTTGGGTTATACCATTAGCTGGACCATGATATTGGTTGGAGCTTTAGGAAACATCATTGACAGTGTGTTTTACGGTGTTATTTTTTCTGCAAGCGATAATTGGAGTTTAGCTCAGTTTATGCCAGCCGGTGATGGTTATGCTACTTGGTTTCATGGTTCAGTGGTTGACATGCTTTATTTTCCATTGGTAAGAGGAACTTTTCCTGCTTGGTTTCCAATGTGGGGTGGCGAAAGTTTTGAGTTTTTTCGACCAGTTTTCAATGTTGCTGATGCAACTATTAGTATCGGTTTTGTTTTGATACTTTTATTCCAAAATGATTTTACCAAACAAAATGCTCCGAAAGAGGACGTTGTTTTGGAAGATGAGAATTGAGAGTTGAGAAATGGGATATGAGAATTGTTGAATGGGATGTTGGCTCTATGTATTGGGATTGAATGAAGTTAAAATGCGTCTGGATTGAATGTTGAATTAAATTTTTGTTGTCATGGTGAGCCTGTCGAATCCAGACACGTTTTTTGATAAGAGCATTTGAAAGAGACAGATGAGAGTAAGTAGTAGGTTTAAATATTTTAGCATAAATTAAAGAATTATAGTTTAGATTTTATCAAGAAAAAATCACAAATCACAAAATGGAATTTGAATTTATAAAAGTAAATGAATCGTATGCAAAACACATTGCATTGATTCAATTAAATAGACCAAAAGAATTAAATGCACTGAATTTACAATTGATGTTGGAGCTGAAAAGAGCTTTTCAACTTCTGGATGATAATGATGAAGTTCGTTGTATTGTAATTACTGGAAACGACCAAGCTTTTGCTGCAGGTGCGGATATCAAGCAAATGGAAAATAAATCAGCCATTGATTTATTGAAGATTGACCAATTTGAAACTTGGGATCAAATACGTAAAACGAAGAAACCCATCATAGCGGCTGTTAGTGGTTTTGCTTTAGGCGGTGGTTGCGAATTAGTCATGACATGCGATATAATTATTGCTAGTGAAACGGCAAAATTTGGACAGCCTGAAATAAAACTAGGTATTATGCCTGGTGCCGGTGGAACACAACGTTTAACAAAAGCAGTAGGAAAAGCTTTAGCCATGGAAATGGTTTTAACAGGAAAATTCATTAGCGCTGAAGAAGCATTAGCAAGCGGTTTAATAAACAAAGTTGTACCAATAGAATTGTATTTAGAAGAAGCAGTTAAAATGGCAAAAGAAATAGTATTACAAAGTCCTATAGCCATCAGGTTAGCGAAAGAAAGTGTGTTAAAAGCATTTGACAGCACTTTACAAGAAGGATTATATTTTGAACGTAAAAATTTTTATATGTGTTTTGCTTCTGAAGATCAAAAAGAAGGAATGAAAGCTTTTGTAGAAAAACGCAAACCGGTATTTATTGGTAAATAAATTTTGATATTTTAAAAATAAAAACCTTCAAGTTTAAAAGCTTGAAGGTTTTTTATTAAAACACAAATCACATTCAATATTGTCTTCGGTTGATGTTATCAACTTTCAAAATTGAGAATAAACCAACATAAACTTTTTTTTAATTTAACATATCAAAACCCGTATATGGAACTAAAGCCTTTGGTATTTTTATTCCTTCTGGAGTTTGGTGGTTTTCTAACAAAGTTGCAACGATGCGTGGCAATGCCAAAGCGCTACCGTTTAAAGTATGAACTAATTGGTTTTTGCCATCAGTACCTTTAAATCTGCATTTTAAACGATTTGCTTGGAAAGTTTCAAAGTTTGAAGTGCTACTTACTTCTAACCATCTGTCTTGTGCTACGCAAAAAGTTTCAAAATCGTAAGTAATGGCTGATGAAAAACTCATGTCACCACCACATAAACATAGTATTCTATATGGTAATTCTAGTTTTTCTAAAAGACCTTGAACATGCATCACCATTTCGTCTAACAATGCAGCCGATTGGCTTGGACTTGCTATTTGAACAATTTCTACTTTATCAAATTGGTGTAAACGATTTAAACCACGAACATGCGCTCCATAACTACCAGCTTCACGTCTGAAACAAGGTGTATAACCCACGTTTTTTATAGGTAATTCTTCTTCTTTTAAAATCACATCGCGGTATAAATTAGTTATAGGTACTTCCGCTGTAGGAATTAAATATAAATCATCAACAGTTACATGATACATTTGACCTTCTTTATCTGGTAATTGACCAGTTCCAAAACCACTATCGGCATTAATCATTAATGGTGGCATTATTTCTAAATAGCCAGCTTTGGTAGCTTCATCTAAAAAGAAATTGATCAATGCACGTTGTAATCTTGCACCTTTTCCTTTATAAACCGGAAAACCAGCGCCAGTAATTTTATTTCCTAATTCAAAATCTATGATATCGTATTTGGCGGCTAATTCCCAGTGTGGCATTGCACCTTCGTGCAATATTGGAATGGCACCATGCGTATAAACCGTTACATTTTCCTCTGGAGTTCTGCCTTCTGGAACGGTACTTATAGGCAAATTGGGAAACGTAACCAAAATGTTAAAAATTTCCTCCTCTAATTGCTTTAAGCGTTCTTCTAATTGTTTTGAGTTTTCTTTTATTTCCGAAGTGCGGGCTTTAATAACTTCAGCTTCTTCTTTATTTCCAGCTTTCATTAATTCGCCAATTTTTTTTGCTAATTGGTTTGCTTCAGCGGCATTGTTTTCAGTGGCTACTTGAGCTTTACGCTTTTCTTCATCTAATTGCAATAATTCATCAACTGCACTAATGTTTTTAAAATGTTTTTTGGCTAAACCAGCCTTCACCACTTCTGCGTTATCGCGTATAAAATTAATCTGTAACATTTATTTTTTCTCTTGGATGCAAAGATGCTTTTTTAATTTGAGAATTGGAAATAAGGAATTACAAAGATTTAAAGATTACAAGATTTAAAGATTACAAGATTTTTTTATTTGTCAATTGCTTATTGCCAATTGCCAATTGCCTCTCGCCCTGTGTGACAAGTAATGTTAATTGTTATTCGTTTATTGCATATTATCAATTACTCAGAACAATCAAAATTCAACAACCAACATTCAAAATTTATTATTTACTTTGCCACCTATGATAAAAGCGGAAAACATTTGTAAAAGTTATAACCAATTGCAAATACTTAAAGGTATAAACTTAAGTATTCATAAAGGCGAAATTGTTGCAATTGTTGGTGCAAGTGGTGCGGGTAAAACTACTTTACTTCAAATATTAGGAACTTTAGATAAAGCAAATTCAGGGACATTATTGCTCAATGAGCAATCAATTAATAAATTGAGTGACGCAAAATTGTCGGATTTTAGGAATAAAAACATTGGTTTTATATTTCAATTTCATCAGTTATTACCTGAATTTACTGCATTTGAAAATGTAATGATTCCCGCTTGGATTGCTAAAAGCAATGAAGCCGAAGCCAAACAAAGAGCGCTTGAACTATTTGAATATTTAGGAATAAAAGACAGAATAACGCACAAACCAAGTGAGTTAAGTGGTGGTGAACAACAACGTGTGGCAGTGGCAAGGGCTATTATTAATAATCCTGCGGTGCTTTTAGCCGATGAACCGAGTGGAAATTTAGATTCTGCAAGTGCAAATTCACTGCACGATTTGTTTTTTGATTTACGAGATAAATTCAATCAAACCATTGTAATTGTAACACATAACGAGGAACTAGCTAATCGTTGCGATAGAAAATTAACCATGAAAGATGGTTTAATCATTTAATTATTTATATTTTTAAATGCAGAAAAATATAAATTCACCACAAAAAGTTTTACAGCAATATTGGGGTTATAACCAATTTAGACCATTACAAACCGAAATTATTCAATCGGTGATGGATGGAAAAGATACAGTTGCATTATTGCCTACTGGAGGTGGAAAATCCTTGTGTTTTCAAGTGCCAACCATGCTAAAACCTGGCTTTTGTTTGGTTATTTCTCCATTAATTGCTTTAATGAAAGACCAAGTAGAAAACTTGGAGAAACGAAATATTAAAGCCAAAGCTATTTACGGAGGTTTGAATTATAGAGAAATAAATTTGATTTTAAATAATGCATGTTTAGACGAAGAATTAAAATTTTTATATGTTTCGCCAGAGCGTTTAAATACGAGTTTGTTTTTAGAAAAATTACCCTATTTACCAATCAATTTATTGGCCATTGATGAAGCACATTGTATTAGTCAGTGGGGGCATGATTTTAGACCTGAATACAGGCAAATTGCAGCGCTTAGAAAACATATTCCTGAAGTCAATTTTATAGCACTCACAGCTACTGCCACCAAGCAAGTAGTAGCAGATATTGAAGAACAATTATCGTTAAAAACACCAGCTGTATTTGCTAAAAGTTTTGAACGTAAAAACTTGCAATACATTGTTAGGCAAACGGAGAATAAAGCCGAAAAATTATTGTCGGTTTTAACCAATAGCCATGGAAGTGGATTGGTGTATGTTAGGAACAGAAAACAAACCGAAGTAATTGCCAAATTTTTAAACAAAAATAATATCAAAACCGACTTTTACCATGCTGGTATCAATGGCGAATTGCGCAGCCAAAAACAAAATAATTGGATACAAAATAAAACCAGAATTATGGTTTGTACCAATGCTTTTGGAATGGGAATAGATAAACCCGATTGCAGGGTGGTGATACATTTTGAAATGCCTGATTGTTTGGAAGCTTATTACCAAGAAGCAGGAAGGGCTGGAAGAGATGAAAAACCTGCATTTTGTGTTTTGCTTCACGATGCAAGTGACGATATTAATGCAAAGAAAAAAATAGGCGTAAATTATCCCGACATCAATGAAATATCATTAACGTATCAAGGTATTTGCGATTACTTACAAGTGCAAGTAAATGCTAAGCCTGACCGTAGTTTTGACTTTGATATTATTGCTTTTGTAAAACGATATAATTTTGATGCTTTTAAAACCTATAGTTGCTTAAAAATTTTAGAACAATCAGATTTAATTTTATTATCGGAAGCATTTTATGAACCTTCAAAAATTAAAATTATTTGTAACCATGAATCTTTATATAAGTTTCAAGTGGAGAATGATAAATTTGATGCATTTACAAAACTTTTATTAAGAAGTTATGGTGGTTTATTTGATAATTATGTTAGGATAAATGAATTGGAAATAGCCAATAGAATTTCATTGCCTGTGGCAAGTGTTTACAAGTATTTAAATAGGTTAAATGAGCTACAAATTATTGATTATTTGAAAACTAAAGAGATTGCTCAACTAACTTTTACAACCGAAAGGCAAGATGTAAAATATTTGACTTTGAACAAAAAACATTTGGCCGAACGGAAGAAAACATATATTGAAAAAATGCAAGCGATGATGGCTTATGCCAATCCATCTGATATTTGTAGAAGCCGACAATTATTAGCATATTTTAACGATTACAGCGCCAATGATTGCGGTTATTGCGATGTTTGCTTAGATAAGAAAAAAGTTAAAGAAAAAACTGAATTAACCAATATAATTAAAGAAGAAATCATTAAAATAGTAAAGAAAAATCCCATTTCATCGGTTGAATTATTTGAACTAGTTTCTACTACCGATATGCAAATTTTCACAATTGTTTTAAGGCTTTTATTAGATAATAATATATTGCGCTACGATAGCGCTTACCAATTACATTGCAATTAAATAAAACTAAAATAATATTTTGCGTAACCAACGATTTGAGTTACGACCA
This sequence comes from Bacteroidota bacterium, assembly GCA_947456185.1. GTDB lineage: Bacteria > Bacteroidota > Bacteroidia > UKL13-3 > UKL13-3 > JAAFJM01. Next base: position 16,327 of record CANGPW010000037.1, read on the forward strand.
ACGTATGCAACGCATTTGTTCGAGCTTAGCTGCGGCTAACTATGATGTAGAATTAGTAGGTAGAAATTTACTCAATTCAAAACCATTGAACTTGAATTACAACTTTAAACAAACACGTTTAACTTGTAAATTTAATAAAGGAAAAATGTTTTATTTGGAATATAATATTAGGTTGTTTATATATTTATTGAAACAATATACAACTGCGTTTTGTGCCATTGATTTAGATACATTATTTGCGGTTGGATTGGTTTCTGTTTTAAAACAAAAAACGCTTGTTTTTGATGCTCACGAACATTTTACTGAAGTTCCAGAAGTTACAAATAGAAAAGTTACGCAATGGATTTGGAATGCTATTGGAAAAATATTTATTCCAAACGCAAAATTATGTTATACTGTTGGTCAGCAATTAGCAAATATTTTGGGTGAAATTTATGAAAATAAATTTGAAGTAATTATGAATGTTCCTGTTTTGGTTGATAAGTTTAATAAAGTTGATAAGGACATTTCTTTTATTTTTTATCAAGGTGCATTGAATGAAAGCAGGGGGTTGGAACAAGCAATTTTGGCCATGCATCAAGTTGAAAATATACAATTATGGCTAGCTGGTGAAGGCGATTTAAGTATTCAATTACGTGAGTTAGTTATGAAAGAAAAACTACAAAATAAAGTAATATTTTTAGGATATATTCAACCTGAAAACTTAAAAAGTTTAACAATTAATGCAAAAATAGGATTGAATTTATTAGCGCCAAATGGATTAAGTTATTATTACTCATTGGCTAACAAATATTTTGATTATATGCAGTCTGGAGTTCCGTGTATTTGTGCTAATTTCCCTGAATATATTGCCATTAATAATAAGTATCATTGCAGTTTGTTAGTAGATTGTAATATTGATTTGATTGCTCAATCAATCAATGAATTATTAAAAAATAAAACACTTTATGATACTTTAAAGAATAACAGTTTAAAAGCAAGTAAAAATTTTAATTGGAGTTTAGAAGAACAAAAATTAATAGGATTATATAAGCATTTATTTAACAATTAATATTATCAAATCACCAAAAATACATATAGTTTCTTTTGATATTCCCTCGCCACCAAATTATGGCGGAGTGATAGATGTATTTTATAAAATTAAAAGTTTATACGAATTAGGTTATCAAATTACATTGCATTGTTTTGAATATAATGAAAGGGAAATTACAGAGGAATTATACAAATATTGCCATCAAATTATTACTTATAAACGTAATTATATTTTAGTAAATCCGCTTCAATTTCATATTCCTATGATTGTTTTTACCCGCAATCATAAAAAATTGTTAAGGGAATTACAAAGCAACGAAGCTCCTATATTATTTGAAGGTTTACATACTACCTATTTTATAAATCATGCCAGTTTAGTTCATCGAATTAAGTTGGTTCGTACGCATAATATTGAGCATGATTATTATGAAGCGTTGGCGCAAAATGAAAGAAATTTTTTAAAATATAATTACTATAAAATTGAGGCCAAAACTTTAAGAAAATATGAGCAAGTTTTACATATTGCTGATGCTGTTTTGGCCATTTCAAATAATGATGTAAAACAATTAGAAGTCAATTATAATAATATACATTTAGTAAATGTTTTTCATGGTTTTAATTTTGATATTGATATAACAAGCAATCATTATGCATTGTATCATGGTAATTTAAATGTAAACGAAAACGATGTTGCTGCGCAATATTTAATCAATGAAATTTTCTCGAAAGTAGATTATCCTTTCGTGATTTCTGGAAATAATCCAACACCTGAATTACAAAAATTAATTAAAAAATACAAACATATTAGTTTGGTTCAAAACCCCAGTATGGAACAAATGCAAGCGCTTATTCAAAAAGCACAAATGCATGTTCTTCCCACGTTTCAATCTACTGGAATTAAGCTTAAATTATTGCATGTTTTATATAACGGAAAATTCATTATTGCCAACAGGCAAATGGTTGAAAATACAGGCTTAGAAAGCTTATTAACCATTGCAGATTCTTCTGCTGAAATGATAAAAGCGGTAAATGATTTAAAAAATAAAATATTTGATGCTACTGAAATTTCAGTAAGAAAAGATATTTTAGCACAACATTTTAACAATGCTGAAAATGCTCAACAAATTCAAACCATTATTCAACAATTATTAATCAATAAAGTATAAATGCTATTTGCCTTTCCTACATTTTTATTCGCACTTTTTGCTATAGCAATTCCAATATTAATTCATTTATTTCAACTTCGCAGGTACAAGAAAATTGTGTTTAGTGACATTCGTTTTTTAAAACAAATTACTGAACAAAATCAAAAACAACGCAATATAAAAGAATGGATCATTTTAGCTGCACGTTGTTTGGCATTGGCTTGTTTGGTGTTTGCTTTTGCAAAACCATTTATTCCATTGAACAACAAATCAATTAATAAAAATAACAAAGTAGTTAGTGTTTTTATTGACAATAGTTTTAGTATGAGTCAACAAAATAAAGAAGGACAATTGTTAGAAGTTGCCAAGCATAAAGCCAGAGATATTATTTCGTATTATGGCGATAACGATTTGTTTCAAATTTTAACAAATGATTTTGAAGGGAAACACCAGCGTTTAATTGAAAAGAAAGATTTTTTATTATACCTAGATGAAGTAAAATTAAGTAATCAAACCAAGCAGTTTGATAAAATTATTGCAAGGCAAAAACAAGCATTTGAAGCGGAAGCAAATAGTAATAAAATAGTTTATATCATTAGTGATTTACAACAAAATCAATTTCAAAAACTAGCAGCTATTGACACAAGTTTACAGGTTAATTTTATTCAAATAAAACCCAATGTTTCTAATAATATTAGTATAGATTCTGCATGGATTGAACAGCCGCTAATTTTACCAAATACCAATATTTTTTTATATGTAAAAATCTCCAATTACGGTAGCTCTGAAATTACAGATGTTCCTTTAGTTTTTAAAATTGATAATGTTCAAAAAGGCATAGCTAATATTACTTGTAAAGCCAATTCAAGTGCTGAAGTTCAATTACAATTTAGTTTAAATGATGCTCAATATCACCAAGCAGAATTAAGTTTATTGGATAATCCTGTAGTGTTTGATGATAAGCTTTATTTGACTTTAAAGGCATACAGCAATCAAAATATCATTGCTATTAATGCCAATAAATACATTCAAAATGTGTATGGTATAGATGAAAATTATAAACTACAATCATTTAATTCAAATGCCATTGATTACAGTTCGTTTAACATTGCTTCGTGTATTGTTTTAAATGAAGTAGCAGACATTTCAAGTGGATTGCAAACAGAATTTCAGAAGTATATCAATAATGGTGGTGTAGCATTATTTATTCCAAGTGCAAATGCCATTGATTTATCAAAAACAAATACATTTTTACAGCAGTTAAATGCTCCTCAATTATTAGCTGCTAGTAATCAAAATTTAAAAGTTTCTCGCATCAATGTGTTTGATGATGTTTTTAAAAATGTATTTAGTAAAATTCCTGAAATAGCTAATTGGCCAAGTTTGAGTAAGAATTATGCGATGCAATTAAATAGTGGAATTAAGGGTTATCATATTGTTACATTGAATAATGATTTACCATTTATTTTTAAATCGAGGTACGGAAAAGGATGCGTTTATTTGTTAAGCACACCCTTACAAAACGATTGGAGTAATTTTACGGAACATGCTTTATTTGTTCCGTTTATGTTGCGTTTGCCTCTGGTAAATAAACAAAGTGGCGCATTATATTATTACATGGATAAACCTGTAAATTTTGCTTTTGATAAAAATAACAACAGCAAAGTGGTTTATTTAAAAGATAAAAAAGATGAAATTGCTTTTGATATAAATAATAACGAAAGTAAAAGTACAGTGAACATTTCAGGCGTTAAACAAGCTGGATCTTACCAAGTTTTTGAGAAAAATAAGACGGATTTATTGGCAACTATTTCGTTTAATTTAAACCGTAATGAAAGTAATTTAAAAATCATCGCAAATGATAGTTTGAGTAATTTAAATGCTGCTATTATTCAAACTGATGGTTTACTCAAACACCAAAAAGAAATAGAATTAAACTATCATGGAACTCAACTATGGCGCTGGTTTTTATTGGCTGCTTTGGCTTTTACTTTAGTGGAAGTATTATTATTAAAATGGAAAGTTTAGGATTTCTATAAATTTACTAATAACAAATTGTTTTGTATTCAAGAGTAGTAATGTTAAATTTGCGTCCATGTGGAAAAATAATATTTTAGAAACCATTGGCAATACGCCTTTAGTGAAACTAAATAATATCGTTAAAGATTTACCTTGTACAGTTTTAGCTAAAATTGAAACGACTAACCCTGGAAATAGTATAAAGGATAGAATGGCTTTAAAAATGATTGAAGACGCTGAAAAAGATGGCAGGTTAAAGCCAGGCGGAACAATTATAGAAGGCACAAGCGGAAATACCGGAATGGGATTAGCTATTGCGGCTGTTATAAAAGGTTATAAATGTATATTTACTACAACTGACAAACAAAGCAAAGAAAAAGTAGATGCTTTAAAAGCTTTTGGTGCTGAAGTAATTGTTTGTCCTACTGATGTTGAACCCGAAGATCCTCGTTCTTATTATTCAGTTTCAAGCCGATTAATCAATGAAGTTCCTAATTCATGGAAGCCAAATCAATATGATAATTTATCAAATTCATTGGCACATTATGAGCAAACAGGACCTGAAATTTGGGAACAAACAGAAGGAAAAATTACTCATTTGGTAGTAGGAGTGGGCACAGGTGGAACTTTATGCGGAACAGCAAAGTATTTAAAAGAAAAAAATCCTGCTATCAAAGCTTTTGGAATTGATACTTATGGTTCGGTATTTAAAAAATATTTGGAAACAGGAATTTTTGATAAAAATGAAATTTATCCTTACATCACGGAAGGTATTGGGGAAGATTTTTTACCTGCCAATGTGAACTTTTCTTTGATTGATCATTTTGAAAAAGTTACAGATAAAGATGCAGCTATGATGACCCGCAGAATTCCGCGTGAAGAAGGAATATTTGCAGGTAATTCAGCGGGTTCGGCACTTGCTGGCGTTTTACAAATGAAAGATAAATTTGCTAAAGACGATGTAGTAGTTGTTATTTTTCATGACCATGGTACACGTTATTTAGGTAAAATGTTTAACGATGATTGGATGCGTGATAGAGGTTTTTTATTAACCGAACAAACAAGGGCAATTAATTTAATAGAAACACATAAACATCAAAAGTTAGTAACTGCTAAAACTACAGATACGGTTGGTAATGCAGTACAAATGATGAAAAATTTTTCCATTTCTCAGTTGCCTGTTACCAATGAAAACGAAACATTTGTTGGCTCATTAACCGATACCGCTTTATTTGGAATGATCATGGAAAACCATGAACTAAAGCAAAAATTAGTAGCAGAAGTGATGAGTGTATCCTTTCCATTTGTAGATGCTAAAGCAAGTTTGGAAGAGGTTTCACGATTAATTACAAAAGACAATGCAGCTGTTTTAGTAAAAGATTTGATGAATCAAGTTCATATTATTACCAAACAAGATTTGATAGAAGCGATAAGCTAAAAAACGATTTTTGATTTATGAATTTTGTATGAATTGTATAACTAAGAAACTAAGTACTAAAAACTAAGAAACTAAAAAAAAATGAAAAAATCACAAATAAGAATAGATGTAGAAATAGATGCTGAGAACATGCCAACTATGATAAAATGGGACGCTGATGATGCTGATTTTGATGGTCAACAACCCGCTAAAGCTGTGATGCTTTCTTTATTCGATGGCTTACAACAAAATGCCATGCGGATTGATTTATGGACCAATGAAATGAGTGTAGAGGAAATGAATTTATTTATGTTTCAAACATTAGCTACGCTTGGCGATACATATGAACGTGCAACAAACGGTAAAGAAATAGCTGATGAAATAAGAGAATTTGCACATCATTTTGGACATAAAACAGAAATTTTTGGTGCTGATCATCAGCACTAATTTTTCCAATTTTGCAAAGATTTTTTTTAGATAAAACAACTAAAATTTGGTGTTCATATTTCAAATTAATCTTATAAATTCGCTCAAATAATATATGACGAATAATTACATAGTATTAATTAATAAATTAGATGCGTTCATTCGCAAATACTACAAAAATCAACTTATAAAAGGTGCATTGTTTTTTGTTACAGCCTTTGTTTCTAGTTTTTTATTAATAGCTACTTTAGAATTTTTTGGTAGGTATAATTCTGCCATAAGAGCATCCATATTTTTTACTTTTTTAGCCTTCACTATTTTTTGTTTATTAAAATATATTTTTATTCCATTATCAGGAATTTTTAAACTTGGAAAAACCATTAACTACGAACAAGCTTCGCTTATTATTGGAAAACATTTTACTTCCATCAACGATAGTTTGTTAAATACGCTTCAACTCAAACAAGAAGCCGATATACAAGAACAAGACAATAGTTTACTCATAGCAGCCATTGAACAAAAAACAGTTCACCTAAATCCCATTTCTTTTCAAAGTGCCATTAACTTTAAAGCCAATTTTAAATATGTAAAATATGCTTTGGTGCCGTTAGTAATAATTGTAATGTTAAGTTTTTTAAATCCAGAATTGTTAAGTGAAGGTGGCAAAAGAATTTTTAAATATAATACTATATTTAAACCTGTTGCACCTTTTTTATTCAGTGTTGAAAATAGAAACTTGGAAGCCGAACAATTTACCGATTATGATTTATTAGTAAAAATAAGTGGGAAACAAATTCCAGATGAAGTTTTTATAAATATAGAAGGCAATAATTATAAGTTGCAAAAGCAAGACAAAACACATTTTATTTATAGTTTTATAAACATTCAAAAAACAACACCTTTTAGTTTACAAGCCGATGAATTTATAAGTCATGAATATGAAATAAATGTAGTGGCAAAGCCAATAATTTTAGGGTTTCAGGTAAAATGTAATTACCCAGCATACATAGATAAAAAGAATGAAGTGTTGAACAATCCAACCGATTTTTCAGTGCCAGCGGGAACAGTTTTAACATGGAATTTTACCAGTAAACAAACCAGTAAAATAGAATTAGGTTTTGATAATAACATTGTGACAGCTAAAGCCAATGATGAAGGCCATTTTTCGTTTAACAAAAAAGTATTTATCAGTCAAAATTATTTTATAAAAAATAGCAATGAAACCAAAGCGAAAGGTGATTCTATGAATTATACTTTAAACGTGATTGGTGATGCTTATCCAACAATTACCATAGATGAAAGAAGTGATTCAATAACCGGAAAACAAATCTATTTTATTGGCGATGGAACCGATGATTATGGATTAACAAAGCTTACATTCAACTATCATTTTATAGGCAGTGACGATAAATCGAAATTGAATAGAATAGTGGTAAAGCCCATTGCCATTGATAAAGCTCAAAACTCAATTAGGTTTAATTATTATATCAATTTAACTGAAACAGGTTTAGTACCTGGCGATGAGTTGGAATATTATTTTGAATTATGGGACAATGATGGTGTTTTTGGTGCAAAGTCTATAAAATCTAAATCTGTAGTATTTAAAGCGGCTAACGAAAAGGAATTAAAAGAACAAAGCAACAAAAATGCAGAAGCCTTGAAAGATAAAATGGAAGATGCCCTCAAAGAAGCCAAACAATTACAGCAAGACTTGAAACAATTGCAGCAAAAAATGCAAGAAAAACGGGAATTAACTTGGGAGGAAAAACGCAAAGCTGAAAGCATTTTAAAGCAACAACAAGAATTGAATAAAAAAATTGAGGAACTCAACAAAGAGTTTAAAATGAACAATCAAAAGGAACAAGAATATCAAAAAGAAGCGGAAAATATTATAGAAAAACAACAACAAATTGAGAAAATGTACAATGAGTTGATGAACGATGAAATGAAGCAACTGATGAAGAAAGTGGAGGATATGATGAAGGTGCAGAACAAAGATGAGATGAAGAAGGAGATGGAGAATATGCAAATGAATAATAAGGATGTTGAGAAGGAGTTGGATAAAATGCTAGAAATGTATAAAGGATTGGAGTTGGAGAAAAAGATGGATAAAGCAACCAAAGACTTAGAAGATTTAGCAAAAAAACAAGATGACTTGGAAAAGAAATCGGATGATAAACAAAGTAATGCCGAAGATTTAAAGAAACAACAAGATGAGTTAAACAAAGAGTTTGACGAAATAAAAAAAGATTTAAATGACATAGAAAAAAAGAACAACGAATTAGAAGACAAGCAAGAATTAGCTGATACCAAAGAGGAGGAAAAAAGCATAGAAAAAGACATGCAAGAAAGTAGCGATGACTTAAAAGATGGTAAACAAAAACAAGCTAAAAAGAAGCAAAAACAAGCTGCTGAAAAAATGCAGAAAATGGCTGATAAAATGAAGCAAAAGAAAGCGGATGAGGAAGCCGAACAAGCTGAAATTGACATCAATTCGTTAAGAGAAATTATAGAAAACTTGGTGGAATTAAGTAAGCAACAAGAAGGTTTAATGCTACGTTTTAAAGATATAAACGGTTATAATCCACAATTTGTAACACTTGGACAGGATCAACGTTATTTAAAAGACAATGCTAAAATTATTGAAGATAGTTTAACAGCTTTGAGCAAAAGAGTTGCTGAGATCAGTTCGTTTATTGACAAAGAAGTAACTAAAATGAACTTTCATATGGATAAAGCTACTACTAATTTTGGTACTCGTAATATTCCTCAAATTAGAACAAGCCAACAAACAGCCATGACACACATGAATAATTTAGCAGTCATGTTAAGTGATGTATTAAAACAAATGCAGAACGAACAAAATGGCAAAGAAAATGACGGTGAAGGTAAAAAAGGTGGAAAGCCAAAACAAGGAAAAGGCAAAGGAAAGGGAAAAGGTTCGGGCAATAAAAGCATGAGCCAATTGAAAAAAATGCAAGAAGAGCTGAATAAACAATTGCGTGAAGGACATAATAAAAATGGCAGCGAAAAAGGCAATAAACCGGGCCAAAAACCTGGCGAAGGTCAAGGAATGGGAAGTGAAGGTTTTGCAAGAATGGCTGCGCAACAAATGGCAATCAGACAACAGTTGCAAAAAATGATGAGCCAAATGGATGCAAAGGAAAAAGAGGGAATGGGCGGAAATGGAAAATTGCAAGAAATGCAAAAGCAAATGGAAGAAACTGAAAAAGAATTGTTTAATAAACGCTTATCGCAAGAAACTATCAATAGACAACAAGATATTTTGACCAGAATGCTGGAAAGTGAAAAAGCGGAAAAGAAACAAGAACAAGATAAAAAACGCGAAGCAGAACAAAGTAAGGAAAAAGACAGAACAGCTCCTCCTCCGGCATTTGATAAATATATAGATAAGAAAAATAAAGAAACAGAAATATTGAAAACTGTTCCTACCGAACTAAAACCTTATTATAAAACTAAAGCCAACGAGTATTTAAAAAAAGCAAGTTGAGTTTGATTTGTGATTTTTTAAATTTCACTACTCAACTCAATTTCACAATTATTCAACTAATAATTGCATCAAATTCACATCTAATACTTTATTGAATTTTACACCTACTTGTTTTAAAACTCCTACCATAAAAAAACCAAAATGCTCATGAAGTTTAATGCTAATGTCATTGCCCTCGGTAATGCGAGCCAATACCGCTTTTACACCATTTTTTATTCCTTGTTGTAAGCAATATTCCATTAAAGGTTTGCTTAATTTTTGTCCTTTAAAATTTGGGTGCAAATAAATGCTAAACTCTGCTGTTCTATCATAGGCTGTTCGGTCGCTGTAACGCGATAAACTTGCCCATCCAGCTATTTCATTATTTATTTCGCAAACCACCACGCAGTATTTTTCATCATGTTGATTGAACCAAATTTGCATATCGGCAAGGGTTTTATTTTCTATGTCAAATGTAGCTGTTGAATTTAAAACGGCATCGTTGTATATAAAAGTTATAGCAGGTAAATCATTGGTATTTGTAGCGCGTAAAATCATATTTATTATTTATTCAGCATGGTCAAAAACTTGATTGGCTAAAAGCAATGAATGAGTAAATTCAGTTTCATTTAAACCAGTTGAAATATTCAAGTTGTTAAAGTAAGAAAACATGTTTTCAGTGGGCATATTTCCTGTTAAATCGTCAGTAGCCATTGGGCAACCTCCAAAACCTTTCATGGCGCCATCAAAACGTTTGCAACCATTTTCATAAGCTGCTTCTATTTTTTCTTGCCAAGTATTTGGGGTGGTATGCAAGTGCGCACCAAATTCAATATTGGGAAAAGTAGGAATTAAATGCTTGAATAAATAAGCTATCGTTTCAGGATTTGCAATGCCAATGGTATCGCTCAAAGAAATAATTTTGATACCTAATTGATCCATTTCTTTTACCCATTTTTCAACGATTTCAGTGTTCCAATCATCGCCATAAGGATTTCCAAATCCCATAGAAATATACACTACTAATTCTTTATGATTGCTTGTGCAAAGTTGTTGAATGACTTTTACTGTTTCTAAACTTTCAGCTATGCTGCTGTTGGTATTTCGATGCTGAAATGTTTCACTGATTGAAAATGGAAAACCCAAATATCTTATTTCAGGATATTGAACAGCTATTTCTGCTCCTTTTAAATTGGCAATAATGGCTAATAATTTGGTGTTAGTATTTGCTAAATTTAAACCAGCCAAAACTTCTTTGGTATTGGCCATTTGAGGAATGGCTTTTGGCGATACAAAACTTCCAAAATCTAGGGTATCAAAACCTACTTTTAACAGCTGATTGATATAATCAATTTTGGTTTGAGTGGGAATAAAATTGTGCAAGCCTTGCATGGCATCGCGTGGACATTCAATAATTTTTATAGCCATATGTTAATAGGTTGTATAAGGATAAAATGCATCTTCAAAATGCAAAATTTCTGTCTCTGTTTTCAATTTTAAAATGGCAATAATATCAAACCTGATTTCACATGTTAATTGTTTACTTTCTTGGTATAACAACGCGGCTTCCACTAATGTTTTTTGTTTAGCTTTACTCACTGCATTTTCAGGATTTATAAAATTACTACTTCTTGTTTTTACTTCTACCATTACCAAACAATTTTGTTGCTTTGCAATGATATCGACTTCAGTTTTATGTTGTCTGAAATTTCTCTCAAGAATTTCAAAACCTTTATTTAACAAAAAGTCACAAGCCAATTGCTCTCCAATTTCACCTGTGACTTTATTGTTATTCTTCATTTTTTTTAGATTTTTAGTAC
>CANGPW010000038.1 GCA_947456185.1 Bacteroidota bacterium
AGTCAAATAAAGGTAAAAAAGTGTTTTTATCAAAATATTTCTAAGTAATTAGCATTTTGTTTAATTTATATGCAAAAACTAAGCAATAATTTACTTTTAAAAAGGGCTCACTAAGTCTTTCAATAAAGGTAAAATTTTATCTTTTTCGCTGATTAAAGGATTGGATGATTGCCATTTAATTCCTAAATCTGTATCGTTCCAAAGCAAACCACCTTCACATTGTTTGTTATAAACATCGGTACATTTATATAAAAAAATAGTGTTGTCTTCTAATGTTTCAAAACCATGCGCAAATCCAGGTGGAATATAGAACATCGTTCTATTTTGTGCCGATAATTCAATGGAAAAATTTTGTCCATATGTAGGCGAATTTTTTCGTATGTCAACTGCCACATCTAAAACAGCACCTTGAATGACTCTTACCAATTTGCCTTGATCAAAGGGTGGCGTTTGAAAATGTAAACCCCTTACAATTCCTTTTTGTGAAAGACTTTGATTGTCTTGCACAAATTCAATATTGATACCAGCTGCAACAAACTTTTCTTTGTTATAACTTTCATAAAAATATCCGCGAGGATCAGTAAACACTTGTGGTTCTATAATTAACAAACCTTCAATTGGAGTAGTTTTTATATCCATATATTTTCATCTTTTGATTGTATTTCCTATAATTTACTTTTTATATTTTTGGACTAACAAAGCAATTTTTAAATTCACTTAATAGCCATATTTTATTTTTTTATATTTAATGCTGATAACACCTGCCACTTGAACTTTTAGTCATTCTTTTACATCTATTTCCAGCTTTGGTTGTTCCTGAACATTGTACTGATGAGGAACTACTTTTATATGATTCACGGATGTTTTCATTTACATCACGTTGTTCATTTTTATTGAAATCACTGCTGCTTTGAGTTTCGTGATGAAAGCAGAATCCACTTATATTTAGGGTTTTGTTTTTACATCTATTACCAGCTTTTGTTATACCATTACATTGAACTGATTCAGCTGCTTTGCTTTCATTATTTTCATGCTTTATTTTACTATTCTTCCACAACCAACAGCTTATGCAAAGTGACTTTTCAATCAATGTTTCTTGTACGTCTTCCAACAAAGGGAAAAAGTCAATTCCTGTTAAAGTTTCAACACTATCAATGGAAACAGCATAATTTTGAAGTTCTTCTTTTGAACCAATATTTGGAAGTAAAAAACCAATTCCTTTGATACTTGGTTCGCTATAATCTAAAATTACTTTGTAATAATAATTGGGAACAGATACTTTATTAGGACCAATGGTTTGAAGATTATTAGATAAAATGGGTCCTGTAGCAATGTATAAACTATTGTTTTCAATGGCCCAATTACGGACTAATTCCTCTAATTTTTTCCAAATTCCTCTATTAAAACTTGGATTTTGAGGACTCATATTACTGTAATAAAATGATTCTGCCATGGTTATTTCAGACCAACCCATGTCAGATGCAGGTGCTAAATGGCCCCTGTCGTAACCTGAACTTTCGTAATCTTTATCTGTTGCACTTCCAGTTTTAACACTCCGATCAACGATGAATTTATTGGTCCTATCATAAATTTTATTGGTTTCATCTTTGGTAAGTTCATAGGCAACCCAACTAGCTTGCTCATGGCTTTCATTATATAATAATGAATATCCAGCATGATTGATTACTTTATCCTTAGCATTCGTTTTGGGAATTTCTAATTTGGGAATATTACTTACTTTAATGGAATACAAGGGAATACTATCGGCATAATTCCAAGTTCCATCATTATTTAACACAATAATTTTACCATCATTGGTTTTTATTTCTTGTTGTGCAAAAGCTAATTTTTGAAATACAAAGAGTACAACTATTGATAGTAATATTTTTTTCATTTTTTAAAATATTGTTCCATAATATCGTTGTTAACCTTTTGCATTAATTACATTATTAAGGTATAAATATCCAATTAAGCTTGCCCAGTAGTTCCGCCAAAATTCATTGGAAAAGGTGGCATCATATCTGGTAAATTTATTTCACCAACTTGATCTTCATATTTTCTAATATTATCAGTTAAAGCAAGAAGCAAACGCTTAGCATGTTCGGGTGTTAACACTATTCTTGATTTTACTTTAGCCTTTGGAACACCAGGCATAATTCTGATAAAATCTAATACAAACTCGCTATTGCTGTGTGTAATAATTGCTAAATTAGCGTAAATGCCTTCTGCCATTTCCTCGCTTAATTCAATATTTATTTGATTTGGATCGTTAGGTAATTCGTTACTCATACTTGCAAGTATAATTTATTTTTGGATTAAAAAATCACAAAAATTAAAGTATGAATAAAGTGTTAGTATTTTTACTGATTGGCTTTTAATGTAAATCCAAAAGTAGTACCTTTTCCTATGGTACTTCTCACGTTTATAGTTTGATGATGTGCTTCAATAATATGTTTTACAATGGCTAAACCTAAGCCAGTTCCTCCAGCTTCATTGCTACGTGAACGACTTTTATCAACTCGATAAAATCTTTCAAAAATTCTAGGTAAAAACTCTTGACTTATACCATCTCCAGTATCAGCAATTTCAATTAAAATATTATCACCCATTACATAATAGGAAGCCGAAGTTATACCACCTGCTTTTCCGTATTTAATTGAATTGCTTATCAAATTTACCAATACTGTTCTAATTCTAAATTTATCAGCAAGCACAAAAAACGGTTTATTACAGCCTTCTTTTATTATTAACTCTATGCTTTTATCTTTGGCTTTTATTTCAAATTGTTCATACACATCTTTTGTTAAAGAATTAATATCAAATCTATCTAAATTCATTTGTAATTCACCACTTTCCAAACTCGATATTTCTAATAAATCAGCTACCAAATCACTTAATCTATCTGTGCTTTTAGCTGCTTTTTTCAAAAACTTAGTGTTTACTTCTTCATCGTAAATTGCACCATCAAGTAATGTATGTAAATAACCTTGAATACTAAAAATGGGTGTTTTTAACTCGTGACTTACATTTCCCAAAAACTCTTTTCTAAAATCTGCCACTTTTTTAAGTTGTTCTATTTCCATTTTCTTATCGCGAGCCCAGTTAATTACTTCTTTACTCATTTCAAAAATAGGATCTTTTTCCCAACTAAAATTTTCAATTACGGCATCATATTTTTGAGTTTTTAAACTATGAATAGTTTTATAAATGAGTTTTATTTTTCGGTAAATAAAAAACTCTAATGTATAAAAAAACAAGAAAAAAGACAGACCAGCGGTAAGCATAAAAATTGTAATCACATTGATTAATTTTGATTCTAATACAAAATACAAAACTAAAGCAATTGCTAATGCCAATATTCCTGATACTAAAAGCGCTATATGAATTGGTTTAGGATTACGTATCATTTTGGTTAAATTGTTGATTGGTTGATTGGTTGATTGGTTGAATTGTTAAATTGCTTCCTTCGACAAGCTCAGGATGACAAATTGCTTCACGCCCTGCGTGACAAGTATTGTCTATTGTCAATTGTCTATTACTCATTTCTTTTCATTATTCTGAACAATCTGAATATTCCATACAAAACCATGGCTGTTCCAAGCGTATATTTTACTATTTCATTCACTAATAATGGTACTTTATTGAACAAAATACTTATTCCCAAAACTAAGTAAAACAAACCCATTATTGCACCAAAATATTTAACAATATTTCCAACCTTATTTTCTCTTTTCTCTGTAATTTCTTCTAAACTCATCACTAGCTTCATAAATAAAATAAGCTTGTAAAACAATTGTTTTACAAGCTTATCAATTTTAGTTTATATAAATTTATTGATCTAATTTAAATACAAAAGGCAATGTAAAATAAACAGGAACTGCTCTACCAGCTTGGCGTCCAGGACTCCATTTTGGCATTCCTTTTACTGCTTTTTCTACTGCTGCTTCGCAACCCCAACCTAATGCAGGTTTATTTAATACTTGAATATTGTCTATTCTTCCATCGGCCATTACAGCAAAACGAAGAACAACTCTACCTTCAATATTATTTTCTTTTGCCATTGGAGGATAATCAACTGCTGAAGATAAATATTCGTTCATTTTATCTTCACCACCCGGAAACTCAGGATTAATTTCTGCTTCTAATAATATTTCACCATTTCCATCCCCTTCATCTATCAAAACTTCTTTTGCGTCTGGATCACCAACCACAGTTTGTGTACCTGCATCCACTTTTTCTAACTCTATTTGTGTTGGAGGTGGCTCAGTTACATCCTCATCTTTTTTTATCTCTGGCGGAGTAAATTTAATGGTACTCTTTACTGGAGGAGGAGGAGGAGGAGGAGGAGGTGGTGGTGGCGTACTTTCATCCATTGGAGGAGGGGCATCAAGTTTAGTTACTTCTGCTTCTACAATAATGTTTTCTTTCGGTATTTGTTGCTTTAAGTAATTAATAATTACAGGAGCTGCAATTGCTAAAGAAAATCCAATGATTGAAAAAACGATACCTTTTATAGTATAGTTGCTACTTTTTTTACGCAACACAAAGGCACCATATTGTTGGTTTCGGCCTTCAAAGACCAAATCAACCCAATTGTTATCAAATATACTTGTATTTGCCATGTGTTTAATTATTTACAGTTCCAGCTGTTTTTAATGATGCTGCAGAACTTTTGATTAATTCAATTTCAGGATCTGAAATATCTACTATTGCATAACGTCCAATATTACAGATTAACATTTCGTCTAATATATCTACAATATTACTAAATTTAGCGTTGTCATCAGCTTTAATAATTACTATTAAACCTTCCACATCAGCTTTTAATCTAGCTATATTAGCCTTCATATCTATTTCAGTCATTCTACTTAATTTATACAAGTCTTTATATACTTGAATAGAGTCAATATTTGGTACACGTTTTTTATTTTCGCGTAATAACATCGGCCTAACTCCTCCTGCACTAAAATCGGTAATTTGTGGAGTCATCGGATCTAATGTTATTGGATCGCTGAAGTAGTACATTACTTGATTATTTCCAGTTAATAAAACGGTAACTGTTTGCGATACCTTAACAGCTGTTTTATCATTATCATCACCTTTTACAGGCATATTAAGCTCCATTGTTTTGGGCTTATTTAAAGAAGTAGTTAACATAAAAAAGGTTATTAATAAAAAACCTAAATCAACCATGGGTGTAAAATCTACACGTGTTGAAAGTTTTTTACCTTTTGGTTTTCCACCTTTTTTATGGCCACCCCCGCCACCTTCTATTTCTGCCATTTTTTAATTCCTTTCTTTAAATTATTGCGCACTTTCCATCGATGTAATAAAATTAAATCTATTTACATCTTTTTCTTGTAGTGTATTAATTACTTGTTTTATTGTGGGATAACTTACATCTCTATCGCCTTTAATAGCAACCCTAAAGCTGTTATTTGTTAAACGACTTTGCCAAACCCAATCACCTAATTCATTTTGCAATGAATCACATGGAATACCTGCTGAAGGAAAACTACCTCTTTTTTCTGGACTTAAGTTTATGTATTGTTTTAACTGTGCTATTGGCATTCCAAAGCTACTCATTTGAGAAAACTTTTTCATTTCTTCTTCAGTAAATACAATACTATATTTCTTACCCATTTTTTCAAGTAAAGTTTTTTTATAATGTTCTCCTTGTAAATCAAAGAAAACTTTATTGTCATTGCTGATGGTAATAAGCATTACATCAACATCAGGAAGTGGAATTTCGGCAACAGAGGCTGGAGTTATCACCTGAACTGGTTCATCGGGTTTAAATTGTGTAGCTAACATAAAAAATGTTAGCAATAAGAACGCAACGTCTGTCATTGCGGTCATATCAACCGATGTGCTTTTACGAGGTACTTTTACTTTAGCCATTTGTTTTATTTTAAAAATTTAAAAATATTTAATGAAGCAATCAATTAATTGCTAATAAAACTAGCGTTTGTGTGCTGCAGCAAAGTTTTGAACAATAGTGAAACCAGCTTCATCAATGGTATAAGTAATTTTATCAATTTTAGTTGTAAATACATTATACATAACAATTGCTACTGCTGAATTACCAATTCCTAGAGCTGTATTAATAAGTGCTTCAGATATACCTGTTGCTAAAGCTGTAGAATCAGGAGCACCTGCATTTCCTAATGCCGAGAACGCCTTTATCATACCTAATACTGTTCCTAATAAAGCAACTAACGTAGAAACCGATGCCATTGTAGCAATAATCACTAAGTTTTTTTCTAACATTGGTAACTCCAATGAAGTGGCCTCTTCAATTTCTTTTTGAATAGCTAAAACTTTTTGGTCTTTTTCCATGGTACTTTCGCCTTCCATTTCTTTGTATTTTACTAAAGCCGATTTTACAACATTAGCTACTGAACCTTTTTGAACATCACATTCTTTAATAGCAGCATCTACATTGTTAGCTGATAAATGTGATTTAACTTTACGAACAAAAGATTCAGAAGATGTTTTTCCTGATGCTTTTCCAATTGTTAAATAGCGTTCAATTGAGAAAGTAATACTCATTAATACTAACGATAATAAAATTGGTACAATATATCCACCTAAATAAATCAATCCTAAAGTAGAACCAATACCATCTTTAATTGGATGATGACGGGCTTCTCCATCAGCAAAATTACTAGGGCTCCCTAATACAAATTTCCATAATAAAATACCCACTAATATTAAAGTTGGTATTGCAAGTGATGCGAATATATCGCCTAATTTGCTTTCTTCTTTTTTTGTTACTGATTGATTCATTTTTTTTTATTTATTTTTAGTTAATTTATTGCGAATAAAATTATTTTAGTTGAATAATCATATACTGTTTACAATTATTTAATAATATTTATTATTTATTTCCTTTTTTTCTTTTAAAAATTACTTTTTTAATGGTAATGTTTTTGCTTTACAAACAAGTAAAGCATATTATAACAAAGGGTTGCACATCATTTTCAGCTTACCTAAATATGACAATTCAAAATTAAATTATTAATTTAAACATTAAATTTAAAGTGCATTACATCACCATCATTTACTAAGTATTCTTTTCCTTCCATGCGCAAAGCACCTGCTTCTCTGCATGCCGATTCTGTTCCATACTTTTTAAAATCTTCATAACTAATAACATCTGCTTTTATAAAACCTCTTTCAAAATCGGTATGAATAACTCCAGCCGCTTGTGGTGCTTTGAAACCATTATTAATAGTCCATGCTCTTACTTCCTGAACACCAGCTGTAAAATAGGTGATTAAGTTTAATAATTTGTAAGATGCTGTAATTAATTTAGCCACGCCACTTTCTGTTAAACCCAAATCATTTAAAAACGAAATTCTATCTTCATAACTATCTAATTCCGAAATATCGCTTTCAATGGCAGCACTTATAATTATTACTTCAGCTTTTTCGTTTTTAACAATTTCTTTTACTTGATCTACAAATTTATTTCCATTAACAACAGAAGCTTCATCTACATTACAAACATACATGACTGGTTTATCGGTTAATAAACACAGATCGGCAATATGTTCTTTATCGTTAGCACTCATTTCCAATGTTCTAGCCGATTTTCCATCGTCTAAATGTGCTTTATATTTAAATAAAACAGTTTCTGCTTTTACCGCATCTTTATCACCAGTTTTAGCAGCACGACTTACTTTTTGAAGCTTTTTTTCAACTGAATCCAAATCTTTTAATTGTAATTCTGTATCTATAATTTCTTTGTCACGCAATGGATCTACTGTTCCATCCACGTGAATTATATTATCGTCTTCAAAGCAACGCAATACATGAATAATTGCATCTGTTTGACGAATATTTGCTAAAAATTGATTACCCAATCCTTCGCCCCTACTCGCTCCTTTTACTAAACCTGCTATATCTACAATTTCAATTGTTGTAGGTAAAACTCTGTTAGGTTTTACTAAACTTTCTAATACATTTAAACGTTCATCAGGAACAGTAATAACTCCTACGTTAGGTTCAATGGTACAAAAAGGAAAATTTGCTGCTTGCGCTTTTGCATTGCTTAAGCAATTAAATAATGTTGATTTGCCTACATTCGGTAAGCCTACTATTCCACACTGCATTTTTTAGTTGATAGTTGATTATTGTTAGTTGATTGTTGTTAGCCACTGAATACAAGCTTTTGCAGCTGGTAGATAGAGAATAAAATTTATTGTTTTTGCCAGAGGCTAACGGCTAGAAGCCAGAAGCCAATTATTGTCCGTTAATAATTTGTTTCATATCCATTATTATTTTTTCTGCTAAATGGTTTGCAGTTGCTTCACTTTTACTTTCAGCATAAATTCTAATAATGGCTTCGGTATTACTTTTACGTAAATGAACCCATTCATTATCAAATTCTATTTTCACACCATCAACAGTATTGATGGGTTGTTTTTTATATTTTTCTTGAATACCTTTAAGAAGTTCATCTATATTGATATTTGAATCTAAATCAATTTTCTTTTTAGCAATCGTATAATCTGGATATGAAGAACGAAGAATAGAACACAGTTTATCACTCTTAGCCAAATGAGTTAAAAATAATGCAATACCAACCATTGCATCTCTACCATAATGTAACTCAGGGAAAATAATACCACCATTTCCTTCTCCTCCAATTACAGCTTTGGTTTCTTTCATCATATTAACCACATTAACTTCCCCAACAGCGCTTGCATTATAATTTCCACTGTGTTTTATGGTAATATCTCTTAGAGCTCTTGTTGATGAAAGATTTGAAACGGTATTTTTAACAAAACTATTTTTATTTAAATTTTCATCACTTACATTATTTAAAACATAATCGGCTACAGCTACTAATGTATATTCTTCACCAAACATAGTTCCATCCTCATTAACTAAAGCTAGTCTATCCACATCAGGATCAACCACAATTCCTAAATCAGCTTTTTGACGAATTACTTCATTTGAAATAGCAGTTAAATTTTCAGGAAGTGGTTCAGGATTATGAGGGAATTTACCATCAGGAGTACAGAATATTTCTACAATATCTTCCACGCCTAATGCTTTTAAAAGCATTGGAATTGCTATTCCACCAGTTGAATTTACTGCATCTACAACTATTTTAAACTTTTTTAATTTAATAGCTTCTACATCAACCAAATCAAGTTTTAAAATTTCATCGATATGTTTTTGAATATAATCTTTTTTCTCCGTAATTTTTCCTAGTTTATCTACATCTGCAAACTCAATATTCCCTGATTCAGCAATAGATAACATCTGTTTTCCAAGCTCATCAGAAATGAATTCACCTTTGCTATTTAATAATTTTAATGCATTCCATTGTTTTGGATTATGACTAGCTGTTAATATAATTCCTCCTTGAGCTGATTCCATTACTACTGCCATTTCTACTGTAGGAGTAGTACTTAAACCTAAGTCAATTACATCTATTCCTAATCCGTTTAAAGTAGCGCAAACCAAACGATTTACCATGTCGCCACTTATTCTGGCATCTCTTCCAACTATTACTTTACAAGCTATAGATTCTTGTTTAATCATGCTACCAAATGCAGCAGTGAACTTTACTATATCAATAGGTGTTAATGAATTTCCACTTTGCCCCCCAATTGTCCCCCTAATACCTGAAATTGATTTTATTAATGTCAAAACTTTTTTAATTTTAGTGGCGCAAAATAAGGCTATATAATCATTTGTTAAAACTTTAAATGCTTTTTAAATAAAAAAATACTCAAACAAATAATAAACAATGATTTAGTATTTCATTTAAACATTTTAAATTGAAAAAATAACTTAAATTAAAACCTAAAACCAGCAGTAACTATAAAATTCATCATGGTAAATTGGTTTTCGGCAGAGTAACTTGTTTTCCCTTTTTCTATTAATTGATATGGAGTTTGGTAATAAGTATTCCATGTATAAACCATGGCTCCATCTATAAAAAAATCGGAACTATAACTATCAACTGATGGAAACAAAAATCCTAATCCACCAGTAATACTTTGAGTAGGATTATCAAGCGAGATACCTGATGAACTTGCATTATAAGGACTTCCATAATAGGCATATCCTGATCGAAATCTTGAATTTTTGTATTTTAATTCAGCACCTATTCTTACGTTATTAGCAACGGTATAATTACTTTTAACAGCAGCATTGGCTTGTAAAAATTCATAGCTACTTGCAGTTAATCTAGCCGATTTGTAATCTATTTGATCCCAATCAACAGAAATAAAACCTAACTTTGGGTGCATAATTACAGCACTTACCGTTAATTTTGAAGGCGTTACTAAGTTATAATCAAAATAATCAGTTCTTTCTTTTGAATCATAATTAAAATTTGAACCACCAACAACTGTGCTTAATCCGTAACTATATTCATCTTTTAAATTTAAACGAACGGGTGTTGTATAACTCAAACCTACTCTGAAAAAATCAATGGGTTTTACAATAAATCCAAATCTTCCTCCAATTCCGGTTCCTTGTGTTTTTACTATTGATGTAAAATTACTTGAAGTATATAAATTAGAGGAACTACTACTTTTATCTACTGTTTCTTTAAAAAAATTTGATGATTCATAACTTACATTTTGAAATAGTAGTGAGGCACCAAAATATAAAAAATTTGAATAATTTAATCCACTTGAAAAACTATACTCATTTAATCTACCTGTAATTTGTTGAATATTTGTTTGACGTACGGAAAATGCTGTGTCATTATTACTTACAAAAGTAGAACCATATTTTTTAGTTCCTATGGAATCAATCAAATAAGTTGACCAAGCCATTCCAGCAATATCGTTCACATAAGAATTAAATGGTGTTGAATTTGGAAAAGTTTTACCATTTGCTTGCTCTGCAAAATAATCGCTGATGCTAGATTTGGTATTATTTCCAGAAAAAATACTGTTTTGGTTAAAATCATTCAGTCTATTAACTGCAAATCCAAAAGAATAACTTACTAAATCTTTCGTTTCATCCCCATTAAACCCTTGCTGAATTCTGGTAAATACCAAACCAAATTGAGGAATGTTCAATCCAGTTTTTGATTCTGTATTTAAACTTCCAATATATTTGCTATCAATTAAATAAGAAGTAACAGCTAAACTTCCTGAAATTTCATTTCGTCTATATAAAGCAATTCCCGCTGGATTAATTGCAATTGCACTAACATCTGCTCCAAGAGCCCCAAAGGCTCCACCTGCTCCTTGAACTCGAGCTGAACCAAATAATTTGTTTTGAGAATACCGCAATACATCTTGCTCATTTTGAGAATATGCAAAAAATGAAATAAAAATATTAAAAGCTGCCAATATTGATTTTTTTAACATAATAATTAATGTTTAAATTTTAAAAAAAACTTCAATTTTATTTTCAGAAAAATTATTTAACGAGGACGAGAAACGCCTCCTCCTGCACTACCACTGATTCTTCCAACTCCGCCACCAGATGAACCACCGCTAAAACCACCTCCTCCTTCATTTGAACGTGGTGGATTATAAGTAGGTGGATTATAATTAGGCTGACTATTTCTTTGCTGATTATTTTGATTGTTATAATTTGGTTGAGTATATGTTGGAGTTTGTGGGTTTGTTTCTGATCTTGTAGCGTTTGGATTTTGAATAGGTGCTGGATTTGAATATTGCGGATTAGCATTTCTAAATTCAGTTTGACGATTATTATTTTCAACTGAGCGATCATAAGTAGAATAGGTTGACGGTGTAAGCTCAGAATTCCTTGGAGCAATGTATTGAACTCCATTTGGTGTAGTTATTAAAGTACCAGTATTTCCGGAAGACCTAGCTTGATTTGGTTGATCAATTATAATTTGATTTGGAACTTCAACGCCACTAGATCTCTTGATAGTTTTTAAAGGATTTGGGTTAGGATTATCAATTGTACCACCATTGGTTGCGGGTAAATTACTTCCAATAACTTGTCTTGGTCTTGATTGGGAAGGATTATTATTAGGCGACTCTGGTAAATAATTTCCTCCATAATTATAATGAGGATAGTAATTATAATAACCATAAGGATTGTAAAAATTATTATAAACAAATGGATTGTAAAAAAAAGGATTGTAAAATGAATTGAAGCCAAAATTATTAAATCCAAAACCTATTGCTGTATTCCAACCATTGAAATTATTGTATCCAAAATTTATTGATGGCCCAAAACCATAATTTCCCCAACCATTATTGTAACCAAAGTTGTTATAATAATCATAATTATTTCCATAACCGTTATTATATCCAAAATTATTAAAATTATTACTGTAAAATCTTCTATTATTAAGTCGGGCTAATCTTCTTTGTTGTTTGCGTTCTGCTTTAGCTAGCAAATATTCATCTCTTAAACTAAAAGGAGGCATTTTATAAGCTTGGTATGTTGCCGAAAGTTCTGGGTGTATTTTATAAAATGAATCCTGATTTGACTTATAAATTGGATAACCAGATTCTGCATTTGGATTAGCAGTTCCGTTGTCATTATAGTAACCCTCAGTTTTATTTGGATCTACTTTAGAAGGAAAATCTCTTTTTATTTTTTCAACGTCAACAGTAGGAATAATTGTTTTTCCTTTAGTGGTAACATCGGAAGATGAAAAATAAAGATCATCATCAGCTGAAACTGGCTGATTTAAGAGCGCACAAGAGTTTAAGAATAAAGCTAATGTAAAAATGGCTAAAAACGATTTAACATTCATACTATTTTATTAGTTAATTGATTATTCAAAATAAAGTAATTTTTTGACTAATTACTACACCTTTAATGTAAAAATTGTAATATAATTAAAAATCAAAAATAATATAAAATCATATTCCAAATATTAGGCCAAAAAAAAATAGTTTATTAATTTAAACTAAAAAAAAACTAATTTTAGTATAAATACCAAAATATTTATTGTTCATTTTTGTAAAAGTTGCAATTGTACTTTCAAATAAATGCCTTTTATTCGCAAACAGAATAATAATACAAAAACTATGTTTGAAATAATAACTGAAAAATACAAAGAATTTAAATCGCTACATTATTTTTTGCGTCATACAGCTTACGTTATCAATAAACCTAGCGATACTTATTTACAAGTAAAGAGAAATGACAGGTATGAAGATATCACTTATGCTGAAGTTTTTGAACAATTAAATGCTATTTCGGCCTATTTATATGATAAAGGTTTGCGAAAAGGAGATAAAGCTGCTTTATTAATTGAAAACTGTCCAGAATATATTTGTTTTGACCAGGCTTTAATGCAACTTGGAATTGTAAATGTTTCTGTATATCCAACTTCTTCAGAATCGGACTTACAGCATATAATTAATGATTCAACTTCTCAAATAATATTAGTTGGAACTCCTTTTTTATTAAAAAGAGTAAAGAAAATAAAAGAAAATTGTCCCACTTTAAAAAATATAATTACCACTTTTGAAGCAGAAGGTGAAAATATTATATCATATCATCAAGTAATTGAACAAGGAATTGTTTTATATAAAAACACAAAAGAATTAATAGAACAAGAGTTAGAAAAAGTAACTTACGATGATTTATCGTGTTTACTTTATACATCGGGAACTACAGGAAAACCAAAAGGTGCCATGCTTACACATAATAATTTTATGAGTAATATAGTAATGGCAGATTTATTGTTGCCAATTGTAAGCAAAGATTATACTTTTTTATCTTTCCTTCCACTTTGCCATGTTTATGAAAGAACTTGTACTTATTATTTTAGTACATTTAAAGGTTTTAAAGTTGCTTTTGCCCAAAGTTTAGAAGCTTTAACAAGCAATATTCAAGAAGTAAAACCTCGTGCAATACTTACAGTTCCTCGTCTATTAGAAAGAATAGAAGATAGAGTTCGTAAAAGTGTAACAACAACTGGTGGCATTAAAGAAATTATTTTTAATTGGGCAATAAAAGCAGGCGAAAAACGAAGAATTAACAAAGAAAACGCGGAGAGTAATGGACTAATTTTAAATTTAAAATTAGCCATTGCTGAAAAACTTGTATTTGCAAAAATTAAAGAACGATTGGGCGGTAATATGAGTGTGATGGTGAGTGGTGGTGGTGCTTTACCAAAACATGTTGGAGAGTTTTTTGGTAATTTGGACATGTTAGTTATAGAAGGATATGGATTAACAGAAACTTCTCCATTTGTATGCGCAAACGAAATACACAGACAAATATGGGGAACAGTAGGTAGAATTGGTCAAGCCAATGAAGTTGCTATTCAACATGTAGAAACCAAAGAAATAATTACGCTACAAACTTACGATTCTTATAACCCAACATTTGAATCGGGCGAAGGTGAAATTTTAGTCCGAGGATTAAATGTAATGAAAGGTTATTGGAATTTACCAGAAGAAACTGCAGCAGCAATTGATAGCGATGGTTGGTTACACACTGGTGATGTAGGTAAATTTGAAAAAGGATATTTGAAAATTACAGATAGAATAAAAAATATAATTGTAAATTCATTTGGTAAAAATATATACCCCACTCCTATTGAAAATGTATATATGAAATCAAATAAAATTGAACAGATATTTTTAATAGGCGATGGACAAGAATATTTAACAGCGCTTATAGTTCCAAGCAAAGAAGAATTAAAAGAAAAGTTTAATTTAAAAGAAGATTATTTCAAACAAGCTGATGATTTTATTCGTGAAAAAGAAATTATAGAATGGATGGAAGAAGATATGAAAAAATTGGAAGTAAATTTAGGTAAATACGAAAGAGTTAAGCATTTTGCACTAAAGCGATTACCATTTACTTTAGATGCAGGAGAAATGACACCTACCTTAAAAATTAAACGTAAATTGGTTGAAACCAAATACAATGATGAAATAAAAAGTATTTATGTTAATGTGAGTTAAGTTTTCTGTCAATTATTTTATTGATAAATTTTATAATATATAAAATGTTAATTCTATTATTTTAGCGGTTTGAAAATTATAAAAAAAATATAAACAAAAATGAATAATTTTAAACTTAAAATGATTCCAGACCGAACTGTTAAACCACGTCAAAGTGGAATAAACATGATAATGGATAAGGGTCTAAGCATAAGAGAAGCTGAAGATTTATTATCAGTTTCTGGTAATTATATTGACATTATTAAACTTGGTTTTGGGACTGCTTTTGTAACTCCAAATCTAGAAGAAAAAATAAAATTATATCAAAAAAACAATGTGATAGTTTATTTTGGAGGAACTTTATTTGAAGCTTTTTTGGTTAGAAATCAATTTGATGAATATTTAAAAGTATTAGAAAAATTCAAACTTTCACATGCTGAAATATCTGATGGATCAATAGAGTTACCTCATGATATCAAGTTAGATTATATTAGTAAATTAAGTAAATATGTAACTGTATTAAGTGAAGTTGGTAGTAAAGATGTTGAAAAAATAATTCCTCCTTACCAATGGATTGAATTAATGCAAACTGAAATACAAGCTGGTGCATGGAAAGTAATTGCTGAAGCTCGCGAAGCGGGTAATGTTGGTGTTTACAGAAGCAATGGCGAAGTGAGAGAAGGTTTAGTTCAAGAAATTTTAACCAAACTTCCGTCAGATAAAATTATTTGGGAAGCACCACAAAAAGCACAACAAACATATTTTATAAAATTAGTAGGTGCTAACGTAAATTTAGGAAACATTGCTCCCAACGATGTAATTCCGAGTGAAACGTTACGCATTGGATTACGCAGCGATACATTTAATTTCTTTTTAGGAAAAGGAACAAAATATACAACTGTTAAAAAGAAATAAACGTTGAAATATTGAATTCTTTTAAAAAAAAGACGTTGCAGTTGCAACGTCTTTTTTTTAAAAGATTCAACTACATAAATCTATTTCCTACCCAAACAAAACGCTTGGTTACAAATTCTGAATTAGTAAAACTTGCATTTCCTGCAGGATTTCCACCTGTTAAATGAAAATCGCTAAAGGCAGCATGTGAATTTATAAATCCTGCTCCAGTAAAGTTGAATGATACAGGAACAAATGCTTCATTCATTTCATTGGCAATTGTTTCTTTTGTAGCTTCGTTGGTGGTATAAGCACCACATGTTAAAGCTCCTTTTTCTAACACTAACTCTTTGCAAAGTGATAATGAATCTTCCACTGAATCGGTTTTTACAATAAATAAAATAGGACCAAAACACTCACGGTTATAAATGTCTTTTTGTGATTTATCCACTTCTATAACTACTGGAGTTGCAATGCGTGCATCAACAAACTCTTCATTTTTGATTGACTTAGCATCTAAAATTAATTTTCCACCTAAGTTTTTAGCTTCAATTGTTCTTTTATAAGTAGCCTCTGTTTGAATAGCTCCTATTGTTCCCGGACCTGCCTTTGGATTGTCAACTAAACCTGTAATTGCGGCAGCAATGCCATTTACTACCTCATCGTAACTTACTAAAACATTTATAGTTTGCACCCCATTTTTACTAATAAAAATATTTTGCGGAGCAGTACACATTTGTCCACTGTATAAGCTTACCGAAAAGGCAATATTTGCTAAAACGGGTTGTAATTCATTCACAGAATCAAGGATCATGCTGTTAACACCTGCTTTTTCGGTAAAAGTTAATTTTGGTAATGATTCCACATAATTTCCAAACTCAGAACTTCCTGTAAAATCAACCATTTTAACAGCAGCATTTTCCGCCAATTGTTTCGTGATTGGACTATTTGATGAGTCGGCTGCTAATTGAACTATATTGGTATCAAAGCCATTTTCGGCCAATACTTTTTGAATTTCTTCCATTACAATGGCAATAGGAAAAATAGCTTTTGGATGTGGTTTTACAATACACGCATTTCCAGTAATTAAAGTTGCGTATAATCCAGGAACGGTATTCCAAATAGGAAAAGTAGAACAACCAATTACTAAGCCAACACCTTTGGCTACTGGTTTAAAATCTTTGTTTATTTTCAAATCAAATTTACCAAAATTTTTCACCCATTCTACCTTTTCAGGAAAACGAGTTTGCTCTTGGTAACCCATGGCAATGGCTTCTAAAGCCCTGTCGTTTGCATGCGGACCACTGGCTTGAAAACTCATCATATATGCTTGTCCGGTAGTATGCATGGTGGCATAAGCTATATCGAAAAAGCGCGTAGCAATTCTTTCTAATGTTTCGATTAATATTCCCGTTCTGGTATTTACATCTGTTTTACTCCAACTTTTTTGTGCGTTATTAGCATTATTGATCAATGATTCAACTGAAAACAAAGGATATTTTACACCAATACCAATTTGTAAAAAAGGAGAAACCTCTTCCCCACTCCAAGCTAATTCGCCTGTTTGTTTTAAACCAGTAAAATCGTTGTTCATGGCTGCACTCATCCAAGCTTTTGCTTTTGCATCAGCATCTTCGGCATAAGCCCTAGGATTTTCTGGATAAGGAGTAAAATAAGTACGTGCGCTTAAAGCAGTAATTGCGCTGTTTAATGCAGCTTGGTGTTTTTCAAAAAGATTCATATTTTGAGTTGTCATATTGTAGCAAAAATAGTTTTGAAACTGAAATAGACAAACATTGTGAGTTTTTATATTTTTAAATTAGCCAAAGTGTAAAATAATAATTCAATTTTCAAAAAAATGATTTGATTTTTTAATGACCTAAATTAAAAAACTTTATGCATGTTACAATATAATTTTTAGCATGATTTTTTTGTAGATGCAACAATATCAACAAAAAATCTTTCCACATAGCGTAAACGTAACCCAAAGTGTTTTGAAAATTTAATAGGATTACATTATCATTGCGCGGTCTTAAAAAACAATATGGTGATTAGTCAATTTATATTTTATACACTAGCTGCATTTACGCTACTCAGTTCATTATTTGTAGTTTTCAGTAAAAATCCAATTTATAGCGTACTTTGGTTGATAGTATGTTTTTTCACAATAGCAGGGCATTTTGTAATGCTTAATGCTCAGTTTTTGGCTGTTGTTCATATTATAGTTTATTCTGGAGCTATTATGGTTTTATTCTTATTTACTGTAATGCTTTTAAATTTAAACAAAGAAACAGAACCACACAAACCAACATTACTAAAATTTGGAGCTGTAATAGCTGGTGGTGCTTTGTTTTTAATAGTAATAGCCGCAATGCGCAGTGGAATGCCAGCTCCTTATACTGCTCCGAAAATGTCGGAAGTTGGGTACGTAAAAAACATTGGAATGAAACTTTATAAAGATTATACTTTACCATTTGAAGTGGCATCTATTTTGTTTTTATCGGCCATGATTGGTTCAGTAGTTTTAGCTAAAAAAGAACGTTCGTAAATTATATGGAAAATACAATGCAAGCAGTTCCTCAAAACTGGTATTTATTATTAAGTACATTTATGTTTTGCATAGGTGTAATGGGTGTTTTATTGCGCAGAAATGCAATTATTATCTTGATGTGTATTGAATTGATGCTAAATGCTGTTAATTTACTTTTGGTAAGTTTTAGTAGTTATGCTGGTAATGCAGAAGGACAAGTATTTGTATTTTTTATTATGGTGGTAGCTGCTGCTGAAGTGGCTGTTGGCTTGGCTTTACTGGTTAGCATATACCGTAATATTGCCTCTACCGATATAGATATACTCAGTAAAATGAAATGGTAGCAATGTAAATTCGAAATTGAAATAAATTAATTCGAAATACGAAATTCGAAATGAAATATTTTAAACTAAAAAATTAATAAAACTAAGTACTTCGAACTTAAAACTAAGAACTTAAAAAATGACACAGACAATTATACAAACATCAAATCTATACTTGCCAACTATATTGATACCATTGTTGCCATTATTAGGATTTTTTATAAATGCTTTATTTGGTAAAAAATTAGGACATACTTCCGGTTGGATTGCTACTGCAGTTTTATTTGGAGCTTTTGCATGTTCCCTATTTTTATTTTTAAACCTACCTGCAGGTGGTTCCGAAACCATTACTATTAGCAATTGGTTTTATTTTAAAAACATTTTTGTTCCATTTGCTTTCTTGATCGATCCATTGTCTATTACTATGTTATTGGTAATAACAGGAATTGGAAGTTTAATACATTTATATTCTTTAGGTTACATGCACCACGATGAAGGATTTTCAAGGTTCTTTTCATACCTTAATCTATTCATTTTCTTCATGCTTTTATTGGTAATGGGTAATAACTACCTAATTATGTTTATTGGTTGGGAAGGAGTTGGGCTTTGTAGTTACTTGCTCATAGGATTTTGGTTTAAAAACCAAGCGTTTAACGATGCTGCTAAAAAAGCATTTATCATGAATCGTATAGGCGATTTGGGTTTCATCATCGGAATGTTCATGATGTTGTTTTATTTCAATTCACTGAATTTTGATACCGTAAATATTGGCGCTTTAAAATTAGGAATGGGTAACATGACTATTATTTATATTACTCTATTTTTATTTGTTGGAGCTATGGGAAAATCGGCTCAGTTACCTTTATATACTTGGCTTCCCGATGCCATGGCTGGTCCAACTCCAGTTTCTGCATTGATTCATGCTGCTACCATGGTAACAGCGGGAATTTATATGATTGCACGTTCTAATGTATTGTTTTCATTAGCACCTCACACTTTAGATGTAATTTTAATAGTAGGAACTGCTACTTCTTTATTTGCAGCGGTTGTTGGTTTAAAACAAAACGATATCAAGAAAGTATTGGCCTACTCTACAGTTTCACAATTAGGATTAATGTTTGCAGCTTTAGGAATGGGCGCTTATGAAAGTGGCATGTTCCATGTAGTTACTCACGCATTTTTTAAAGCCTTGTTGTTCTTAGGTGCAGGTTCTGTGATTCATGCCATGGGTGGCGAACAAGACATGCGTAATATGGGTGGTTTGGGTAAATATATAAAAATTACTTTTGCTACATTCTTAATTGGAACCGTTGCCATTTCAGGTATTCCTCCTTTTGCAGGTTTCTTTAGTAAAGACGAAATATTAGCAACTGCCTTTGAACATAACAAAGTTATTTGGGGCTTACTTTCATTCAGTTCAATGTTAACTGCATTTTATATGTTCAGGTTGGTTTACTTAACTTTCTCTTCGTCATTCAGAGGAACCGATGAAGTAAAACACCATATTCACGAAAGTCCTGCTACCATGACAATGCCATTAATTATATTAGCAACTTGTTCTATTATTGCTGGTTTTATTGGCTTGCCAACTATATTAAGTCACACACATTTATTCAAAAATTACTTAGCCAGTGTGTTTGCCCAATCTAAATTAATCATGCCTGCTGGGCACGAAATAAGTCATTCAATGGAATGGATTTTGGTGGGAACAGCTGTTACCTTAGCATTAGTAAGTATTGCTTTTGCTTACCAAAAATATGTGATGCAAAAACATGTTCCCGCAGCCGATGAAAAATTAAAAGGAATTAGCAAAGTGGTAGCAAATAAGTTTTATGTTGACGAAATTTACAATACAGTTTTTGTTAAACCAATCATGCTATTGAGTGATTTGTTTTTAGTAGTGGTTGATAAATTAATTGTTGATTTATTGGTTCATGCCATTGCATTTATTACCAATCAAATTGGAAGGGCGTTGCGCTTATTACAAACCGGACATGTTGGTTTTTATATGTTTGCTATGGTTATTAGCATGATTATTTTATTAGCAGTTCAAATTTTTGTTGTCATTTAATTCAAATACTCAAACTTAATGTTAACACTTATATTATTACTCATACCTTTAATAGCAAGTATTCTTGTTCTATTTTTAAAAGGTGAATCGGTAAAATGGTTTAGTTTTTTTGCTACCATTATTCAACTAATTTTTACATTTTATGTGTATTCAGTATTTCAAAATAAAGAAGCTGCTAAAAGTTTACTAGCTATCAATATTGAATGGATTAGTTCTCCTAAAATAAACTTCAATATTGCCTTAGATGGAATGAGTTTGTTAATGGTTTTCTTAAGCAATTTATTGATGCCGTTAATTGTGTTAGCTGGTTTTAACCGCACACAAGAACGTAGCCACATTTTTTATTCATTAGTACTCTTAATGCATTTTGCATTGATTGGCGTGTTTGTATCGTTCGATGGATTTTTATATTATATATTTTGGGAATTAGCATTAATCCCTATCTATTTTATCTCGTTAAATTGGGGTGGTGTAAATAGAAGTACAGTTACTTTAAAATTCTTCATTTATACGTTAGCAGGAAGTTTGTTGATGTTATTTGGCTTCTTGTTTCTTTATTGGAACACCAATTTACATTCATTAAGCTGGTTCGATTTAACAGTAAACCATATTTGTTCGTGTAAACAAGGTTTTTTATTCTGGATGTTTTTTATTGCTTATGCAATCAAAATTCCTTTAATACCTTTTCACACTTGGCAGCCCGATACATATAGCACCGCTCCCACTCAAGGAACCATGTTACTTTCAGGGATTATGCTTAAAATGGGATTATACAGTTTGTTACGTTGGTTATTGCCAATCATTCCAAATGGTGTAGCTGAATACACACCAATTGCCATTGCATTGTGTGTTATTGGAGTGGTATATGCTTCAGTTATTGCCATTATGCAAACCGACATAAAAAAGCTTTTTGCTTATTCATCTATTGCTCACGTTGGATTAATTGCCGCAGGTATTTTTGCATTAAACATGCAAGGAATTCAAGGTGGATTGGTGCAAATGTTAGCACATGGTATCAATGTTGTAGGTGTGTTTTATTGTGCTGATATCATTATTAATAGAACTGGTAATTCTAACATTAATTCATTAGGTGGAATTAGGTTACTAGCTCCTCGTTTTGCTACGTACTTTATCATTATCGTTTTGGGTTCGGTAGCACTGCCTTTAACCAATAGTTTTATTGGTGAGTTTATGTTGTTATTTGGAATTTTTGAATACAATAGTTGGGCAGCAATCATGGCTGGTTTAACTATTATTCTTGGTGCAGTTTATATGTTACGCATGTATCAAAAAGTTATGCTTGGCGATTTAAACGAAAACGTAACCGTGTTTGAAGATTTAAAATGGAACGAAGAATTGGTATTAGCAACAATAGCCATTTTGATATTTGTTTTTGGAATATTTCCTAAACCAATATTAGAATTGGTAGAACCAATAGCTACCGAAATATTTAAAATTAGTTTTGTAAAATAAATTCATATTTATCCAATTATAAATGAATACTTTAATATATACAGCATGTTTAGGATTGTTTGGCTTACTAGCCGAAATATTTAACTTACGTAAATATTTAATTCCAATCATGGTATTAGGTTTAGCTGTTATTTTTAGCTTAAACTTACAAACTTGGAATCATCCGGAAACACACTTTAACGGAATGCTTACCGACAGCAATTTCTCCACTGCTTTTAGTGGTTTAGCCATTTTTATCATGCTAATTATTTTGATTCTTGCTGGCGATTTTTATACCAGTTCAGATGATGAAAAGCATATCAGCGATTACATGGCCATATTGGTGTTTACACTTTGTGGTGCATTAATGATGTTTAGTTATGCAAACATGGCCATGTTGTTTTTAGGAATTGAAACTTTATCCATTTCATTATATGTAATGGCAGGCAGCCGCAGGTTTGAAGTAAAATCGAACGAAGCAGGTTTCAAATATTTCTTGATGGGTTCATTTGCTAGTGCATTTTTATTATTTGGAATAGCCTTAATATTTGGTGTAACAGGCACTTTTAGCATTGACGGTATTGGTGTTTATATGCGTGCTCATGCTGACCAATTAGATCCTTTATTTATAGTGGGCATGTTGCTGATGATATTTGCCATGTTGTTCAAAGTATCGGCTGCTCCTTTCCATTTTTGGGCACCAGATGTATATGAAGGTGCGCCCAGTTTAATTACTGCTTTAATGAGTACTTTAGTAAAAATTGCTGCTTTTGCTGCATTTTATAAATTACTTTCAGTTTGTTTTGTTTTTGCCTTGGGCAAAGCAGAAATCATTTTAACAGTTTCATGTGCTGCCACTATACTCATAGGAAATTTAGTAGCTCTTACTCAAGATAATTTCAAACGCCTATTGGCATACTCAGGAATTAGCCATGCTGGTTATATGCTGTTAGCCATTATTAGTTTACAAGGCAGTACCGACAGTGCGTTATTCCTTTATTCTACTGGGTATGCAGTAGCAAGTTTAGCTGCATTTGCCATTGCTATAACTGTTTTTAAAGCTACAGGAACCGAAAGCATTAGCGGATTTAACGGATTAGGGAAAAAGAATCCAATGTTAGCAGCAGGATTATCCATGGCCATGTTAAGTTTAGCGGGCATTCCTCCTTTTGCAGGTTTCTTTGGTAAATACTTTATTTTTAGCGAAGCTATGCGAAATGGTTATCAAAACTTAGTTTTCTTGGCTATTATAAGCTCTATAATTGGTGTGTTTTACTACATGAAAGTTATTGTAGCCATGTATAGCAAACAAGCCAATGAGTTTGAAGTAAAACCTACTTTTTCTTACCAATTAGTTATTATAGTTTGTATTGTGTTAAGCATATTCATTGGCATATTCCCAGGCTTATTTACTAAATTATTATAAGATAGCTACTGGCTGCTTGCAATTAGCAATTCCAAAAAGCCAAATGTGAAAACGTTTGGTTTTTTTGTTTTATATTATATCATATTGCAGGCAGTGCCGCCTACAATGGCGGATCATATGCCAATACAGGCGTCCTCGCTTGTATCATGTTTTACAATGATTTTATATGAATATGGTATCAATTTCATTTTTTATAAAATTTATCCTCTGTAAACTTTGAAGGATTATTAATAATGTAATTCGAAATATTTATATACGATTGCTCATTACGAATAATGTGCTCGTAATAATTACGCTGCCATAATTTACCCATTCTTTCATTGTTTAATTTATAAATACTCAAACAAGCATTTGCAACCAATGATTTGTATGCACCTACCATATCAGATACTGATGGCGAATTTGAATTAATTTGGGCATCCGAAATTTCCAATATTGTTCGGGCTGGGCTTGCCCCTGCCCCATTTAAATTCTGGGCAATTGAATCATTCAGGGCAACCGCAAGGGTTGCCCCCACAGTGCCTTTTTCAATAATAAAATCATTTTCTGCATCCGGAATTTCCAACACTGTTCGGGCTGGGCTTGCCCCTGCCCCATTTGAATCATCCGAATCAATTGGGTCAATTAAATCATTCTGGGCAACCGCGAGGGTTGCCTCCACATCTTTCAAAACAATTATGCCATGCATGTGATTTGGCATTATTTGGAAAACATCTAATTCAAAATTTGGAAATCGTTCTGTTAATTTTATCCATTCATTGTATGCTATTTCACCCAATTCATTCAATAACATTTCACCATTTATTATTTCTCCAAATCTCCAAATCCTATTCTGACAACAAATGGTAATAAAATACAAACCCACCTTCGAATAATCATATCCTTTTAACCTGATTGACCTGCGGTGGTGTTTATTGGGATTGTATTTTGGTTTATTGTTCATGTTTCTGCTAGATTTAAATGTATTCCGCTTTTTAATTATATAAATACTGATTCAAATATATTCTTTTGAATTGAAATTTTAATATTATTTAAATACTAGCAATGTCATATTTTGAATTACTAATTCCGAACTTTAGGTTTATATTCAGTAAAACAAAAAAAGCTCCCGAAGGAGCTTTCTTTGTTCAAATAAATAAGTGTATTATTTTATAATAGCAACCTTATTGGTTGAAATTAATTTATTGTTTGAATCGTAAATAGTAAGTATATAAACTCCATTTGCCAATGAAGAAATATCTATAGTTCCGCTAGTTGGTGTAATAATAGATTGTCCAGTTATACTCGATAGTTTTGCTATAAAATATCCTGGTTTTTCTAAATCAATATATAGTAAAGTAGAAGCAGGATTTGGATATACTTTTAATGAATTAATTAATGGCGATAAACTTGAAATACCTGTACGAATAGCTATTCTCAATGTATCGGAAGTGATAGAACTACCAATATAAAGAGTATCGTGTTTATTGGCATAAAGCACATTCAATTTTGATATTGAATCATTTGCATTTTTCAAACCAATGGAATCACTTGCCACATCACTTACTGTTAATTTCACAATATTAGAAGTATCGGCACAACTCGCTTTTGAGGTAATAATTCTGAAAAATTGATTGTGGTTTGAAACTGTTAATCCCGAAACTATTAAATTATTAGTTGTTGTTCCTGAATACTGATTTGTGTTAGGAACATTTTGCCAACCCAAAACAGCTGCATTCGATTGCCATTGATAACTATTTCCAGTTCCTGAATGTGTAAAAGAAAAAGTTTTGTTACTTCCTTTATTCCCTATTTGATTTGTTGGTTGGGTTGTGATTGTGTCAGGACAATTATTAGCCAAATATAAATTTGAAACTTCATTTGTAGATAAAGCTCTATTCCAAATTCCAATATCATCAAGTTTTCCCTTAAAAAAGTTAGCACTAAGATTTGATTGCCTTCCAATTAAAGTAGATCCTGTATAAGATGCAATATTTACACCTGCTGGAATTGAAGCGGAATTCAATAAATTACCATTCATAAAAATTTTAATAACACTATTTGTTCCATCATAAATTCCAACAATATGATGCCAATTAATTGTATCAATAATAACAGTTTCTGCCGAAACACTTCCTCCATTTGATAATTTTGACCAAGTTCCAACATTTCCATTTCCCGTTGTAAACATTTGAATTTCTCCATTTGTAGCTTGAGAATACAAATAGCTAAAATTATTTGGAGCAGCAAATTTAGCCCAGCATGATATAGAATAAGAAGAAGGTGCATTCAATAAATATGTACCCATATTCAAATAATTGGAAGTACCATTAAAGCCATAAGCACTATTTGGATTCGAAAACCTATCCGTTGTTAATGTCGCTCCATTATTAGTACCATTTTTTCCATTACCACTTACATCATTAGCATTCCCATTAAAAGGGTAAAAACAGACTAATCCATTAGTTGGAACATAGTTCGGTACTTGAGCCATTGTAAAATTTGCAAATCCTAAAATTGCAAATAAAGTGTAAATTGTTTTTTTCATAATTTTGTTATTAAAAACAAATATAAAAATAGATTTCATATTTAAACCAATCCTTTTATTAATTTTTAAATGCTAAGCATACTATTGGGTTTGAATAATGCCAATAATTAATTTAAAAGAACAAAGGTTAAAAGCCTTGGGTTTAAAAGTAAAAGCTATTAGAAAGGATAAGAAATTAACTTTACAGGAATTAGCATATTCAATTGGTAAAGACCATCAATCAATTTATAGACTTGAATCAGGTGCCATAAACCCTTCCTATTTATATTTATTAGAAATATGTAAAGGTTTAGAAATAAATATATCTGACCTTTTAAAGGAAATAGAATAACAAAACTTTATGCCGATTTAGGCGTCCTGGGCTGCATCTTTCCTAATAATTGTAGGCGAGGATACTTTCAATGGCTGAATAAGATACTTGATTCATTGCGTCTCTAAATTTTACC
>CANGPW010000039.1 GCA_947456185.1 Bacteroidota bacterium
AACAGATTAAACGCAGCTGATAATAATACTTCAAGTTGCTGGGTTAATTCTGGTGTTACACCGCAAAATCCTAATGCAATTAACAGTGGAGTTTCAACACCCGTTCCTGGTTCAATGGCTGGTTTTAACTGGAATTATTTAGGAACTCCTTTCGATACAAATGCCAGAACTGTAGTTGGACCATATACAACTGCTGGAATTAGAGCTTATGTGGCTTCTTATTTCAATACTTGTGGTACTTTTTATGATACTGCATACATTACTGCTTCCTCAACTGTACCAGTAAAAATGACCAATTTTGAAGGAACTAAAAAAGATAATAATGCAGTTTTAAATTGGGTAACTGTTTCAGAAATTAATAATGATTTTTTTATGATTGAACGTTCGTTTGATGGTATAAACTTTGAAAGAATTGGAAAAGTAAAAGGAAAAAATAATTCAATTGTAGTTTCAAATTATAGTTATATTGACCAAGACATTTTTAGTGATTCAAAAAATCAAATAGTTTATTACCGATTGAATCAAATAGATTTTGATGGAACTTCGTCAATAAGCAAAATGGTGTTGGTTACTTCAAACAATGAGAATAACAGCATTATTATATTCCCAAATCCTTCAAATGGTGCTTTCAATATTTCATTTGAATCAAAAAATAATAGTGCAGCAAAACTTAAAATTATAGACGTTTTTGGTAAAACTGTTTGGAACAATGAAAGGACTTTATTGAACGGAATAAATGCTATAAATGTAAATTTAAATAAAGGAAATTACATTTTGACAATAGAAGAAAATGGTAAGTTAACAATTAAAAAAATAGTAATTAACTAAAATAATAAGAATTTTTTTAAATAAAGCTCATCATTTTGATGGGCTTTATTTTTGGCTTTATTTTGGAAAAAGTCCGTTTATGTAAACATACAAAACTATCAACGGCTAAAAATTATATTTGGCAATTATAAAATGATTGAACTTAAAAATATACAGAAATCGTACACCATTGGCGACAATAAAATGATGGTGTTAAAAGGTATTGACATGAAGATAAATGAAGGCGAAATGGTTTCTATCATGGGTTCTTCGGGAAGTGGAAAGTCTACCCTTTTAAATATTTTAGGAATATTAGACAATTACGATGCAGGTGAATACCTATTAGGCGGTAATTTAATTCAACATTTGAATGAAACAAAAGCAGCCAAATTACGCAATCAATACATTGGTTTTGTTTTTCAATCTTTCAATTTAATTTCGTTTAAAAATGCCATGGAAAATGTGGCTTTACCGCTTTATTATCAAAATATAAGTAGCAAAAAACGAAATGCCATTGCTTTAGAATATTTGGAAAAAGTAGGCTTAAAAGAATGGGCTTACCACATGCCTAACGAAATGAGTGGCGGTCAAAAACAACGTGTTGCCATTGCCAGGGCATTAATAGCAAAACCAAAAATGATATTAGCCGATGAACCAACGGGAGCGCTCGATACGCAAACAAGTTATGAAGTAATGAGTCTTTTAAAAGACATTAACAAAAGTGGAATTACAGTAGTTATTGTTACCCACGAACACGATATAGCCGAAATGACAGATAGAACGATTCGGTTGAAGGATGGTTTGATACTTTAAAAAATGCGGAGTGCGGAATGACAAAAGTGCGAAGTAAATGAATACAAATAAGTAAGATTTAAAGAAAACAAAACCATGTCGAATGAATTTAATAATTTAAAAACTAGAACTCAGAAATTTGCAATAGAAATAATTAATTTGATTAAGAAAATGGATAGTTCACAGTCTTCAAAAGTAATTAGCAATCAATTATTGAGAGCGTCTACTTCTGTTGGAGCCAATTATAGAGCTGCTTGCAGAGCTCGTTCAAAAGCTGATTTTATTTCTAAAATAACTATTGTGGAAGAAGAAGCAGATGAATGTATTTATTGGTTAGAATTAATTGAAATGGCAAAAATACTGGAAACAAAAGATTTAGAGAATTTATTAAAAGAAGCCTCTGAATTAACTGCAATATTTACTGCATCAGGAAAAACAGCAAAAGAAAATAGATAAACGAAAAAATGCGGAGTTCGAAGTGAACAAAAATGCGAAGTAAGTGAAAAGAAAAAATTATAAAATGAAGACTATATTTGAAATAAATTCAAGTGCAAAATATTCCGAACTTTTGTCATTCCGAACTCCGCACTTCGTTAATTTCGCACTTTTGTCATTCCGCATTCCGCACTCAAAAAAATGTTTGATATAGACAAATGGCAAGAAATATTTGCATCTATTCGTAAGAATAGACTCCGCACTTTCCTAACAGGTTTTAGTGTGGCTTGGGGAATTTTTATGCTCATTGTTTTATTAGGAACAGGAAATGGATTGGGAAATGGCGTTAAATTTCAATTCTCGCACGATGCAGTTAATAGCGTTTGGTTCAATAACGGCCGTACTTCTGTGGCTTACGATGGCATTCAACCTGGCCGCGATATTAAACTTACCAATCAAGATTATGAAGCTATTGGTAAAAGTGTAAAAACCATTGAGCACCTTTCGCCACGCATACAACTTTGGGAGGTAAACCAATATAATTATAAAAACCGTTTCGGAAGTTTTAGCACAAAAGGTTGTAACTATGATATGATTTTTGCGGAAAAAATTGTCATTACAAAAGGCCGATTTATTAATGATTTAGACATTAAAGAATGCAGGAAAATATGTTCCATTGGACAACAAATAGTAGAAGAACTTTTTAAAGAAGAAGATCCAATTAATCAACTCATCAACATCAACGGAATTCCGTTTAAAGTAGTTGGTATATTTAAAGATGCAGGCGGACCAGACGATAACCGAAGGGCATATATTCCTATTAGCACATCGCAAAGGGTGTTTGGAAACGATAATAAACTAGATCAAATAATTTTTACTTTACCCGAATCGGATATGGAGAAAAGTGAAATAATAAGAGACGAAGTTTATACGCTTTTAGCACAAAAACATCATTTTGATCCAGCTGATAAAAAAGCAGTTTTTGTATGGAATAACGTCATTGAATTTAAACGAATAATGGGTTTAATCAATGGCATTCGCATTTTTGTTTGGATTATAGGAATTGGAACTTTAATAGCCGGCATTGTTGGCGTGAGTAATATTATGATGATTGTGGTGAAAGAACGCACCAAAGAAATTGGAATTAGAAAAGCATTGGGCGCAACGCCATTCAGTATTGTTTCATTAATTATTCAAGAAAGCGTTTTTATAACCGCCATTTCTGGTTATATAGGCATGATGCTCGGAATTGGTTTATTGGCTTTAGCACAAAAATACATTCCCGATAGTGAATATTTTAGAAAACCAGATGTAGAATTCAGCGTGGTATTACAAGCATTGGCAGCATTAATATTTGCTGGACTTTTAGCTGGATTCTTTCCCGCAAGAAAAGCAGCCAAAATCCAGCCTATTGAAGCATTAAGAGCTGAATAAAAAAGAAAAAACATTTTCCTTTTTTGTAAAATTTCTGTCATTACCAAAATAGTTTTGTGCAGTTCACGTTTTATTGGTGTCTTACTAATAAATCTAAACCAAAACGATTATGAATATTTTAAAACCAAACCACAATAACTTGGACGAGTTAGTGTTTGAAAACAGAAACAAAGCATATGGCGCTTACGAATTGCGCAGCGATTACAATAACAATTTAATTCGCAGTTTTTTGATTACTTTTTTGGTGCCTATGGCAATTATTATCACTTCTATTATTTACAATAAATTACATGGAGATGTGTTGGTGAAAAAACCTTTGATGGAACCTCCAATAAGCGATTCAATAACAATTGTAGAATACATTTTACCTCCCAAAGAATTGATTAAAGAAATAGAAAAAGCACATGCCAAACCTGCGGGAAATAACAACAATTATGAAGTGAGAAGAAACCAAGATACTAAACCAATTCCTATAGATTCTGTAGCCAGAACAAACGATTTAGATTTACCCATTGGCCCAACAAATCCTGCTTTTAATCCAATAGGAAAAGGTACAATTCTAAGTGGAGAAACAGGTGAAATATTTGATGGAAATGCAATAGAGCAAATGCCCGAATTTAATGGCGATTTATATGAATATTTAGCCAAAGAAATAAAATATCCAAAAAGCGCTTTGGAAAATGGCGTTCAAGGAAAAGTAACTTTATCATTTATTATAAATAAAAATGGAGAAGTGAATGACGTGGAAGTTTTGGGGAAAGTGGGATTTGGCTGCGATGAAGAAGCAATGAGGGTAATAAAGGAAATGCCAAAATGGAAAGCTGGAGAACAAAATAATAGAAAAGTAGCCGTGAAATTGGTTTTGCCAATAATGTTTGAAGTAAATAATTAGTTGATGTGTTTTTTATATGTTTTGCCTAAAAGCCTTGAAGAAATTCAAGGCTTTTTTTGTAACTAAATAATTTACCTTTGCCTCTCAATGCACACGCCACATTTAAAAACCATCATTGCTTCCTTACCCGATTCACCGGGTATTTATAAATACTTTGATAAAGATGGAACCTTAATTTACATTGGCAAAGCCAAAAGTTTAAAGAAACGTGTAAGCAGTTATTTTAACAAAAACCAACACGAAAACCGCAAAACGGCCATCATGGTGAGCCGAATTGTAGACCTTCAATTTACTTTAGTAGAAACTGAAATTGACGCTTTGTTATTGGAAAATTCTTTGATAAAAAAGTTTTTGCCAAAGTATAATATTAATTTAAGAGACGATAAAACTTATCCATTTATTTGTATCAAAAACGAACGATTTCCACGAATATTTTCCACCCGATTACACATAAAAGACGGCAGTGAATATTTTGGTCCCTATGCATCTGGCAATATGATGTACACCATTTTGGATTTTATAAAAAGCATATATCCATTAAGGAATTGTACCTTTCAATTAAGCGAAAAAAATATCAGTGCGCATAAGTTTAAAACTTGCTTAGAGTATGACATTGGAAATTGCAAAGCACCTTGTGTAGGATTAGTGAGTGAAGAAGAATACCATCAAAATATTAAAAACATCAAGAGTATTTTACGGGGAAATATAGGTGAGGTAAAAACTGTTTTGAAAAACTACATGCAGTTAGCAGCTAACGATTTAAAATTTGAGGAAGCCGCAAGGTATAAACGCAAATTAGATTCCTTGGAAAATTACCAAAGTAAATCGACCATAGTTAGTGGAATTATGAACGATGTAGATATTTTTAGCATTGTAAGCGATGAACGTTTTGCTTTTATTAATTATTTAAAGGTTTCGAATGGCATTATTATTCAAACGCAAACTTTTGAAGTAAAGAAAAAAATGGACGAATTAGATGCTGAATTACTGAGTTTGGCTATTGCTGAAGTGCGCGATGAATACCACAGTACCAGCAAGGAAATCATTGTTCCATTTGAGTTAGATTGGAGCGATGAACGCATTACCATTACTGTTCCAAAATTGGGCGATAGAAAAAAATTATTGGATCTTTCTTTGAAAAATGCCTTGTATTACAAGAAAGATAAACTAGCAAAATACGAAGCGGTAAATCCTGAACTAAAAGTAGACAGGGTGCTTACGCAAATGAAAAACGATTTGCGTTTAACAGAACTTCCGCATCATATTGAATGTTTTGATAATTCAAATTTAAATGGAACCAATCCAGTGTCGGCTTGTGTGGTTTTTAAAGATGCAAAACCAAGCAAAAAAGATTACCGAATTTTTAATGTGCAAACAGTAGTTGGTCCAAACGATTTTGCCACCATGGAAGAAGTTATTTTTAGGCGTTATAAGCGCTTATTAGATGAAGAACAACCATTGCCAAATTTAATCATTATAGATGGTGGAAAAGGCCAATTAAGTTCTGCCATTGAAAGCTTGCGAAAGCTTAATTTATATGGGAAAATTCCAGTTATAGGCATAGCCAAACGATTAGAAGAATTGTATTATCCAAACGATGAATTTCCGCTGTATATTGATAAAAAATCGGAGACATTAAAAATTATTCAACAACTGCGAGATGAAGCGCACCGATTTGGAATTACCAACCACAGAAATAGGCGCAGTAAAAATACCTTTGTAACTGAATTA
Organism: Bacteroidota bacterium; assembly: GCA_947456185.1. GTDB lineage: Bacteria > Bacteroidota > Bacteroidia > UKL13-3 > UKL13-3 > JAAFJM01. The sequence goes on from CANGPW010000039.1 coordinate 6,092, forward strand.
GAAAACATCAAAGGCATAGGACCAGAAACTGCTAAAATGCTGCTAAAAGAATTGAAATCTGTAAAGAAAATTCAAGAAGCAAACATGGATTTACTCAGTGATATAATTGGTGCGGCCAAAGCAAAATTAGTGAAAGATTATTTTGATAATTGATTAGACCTCTTTCCTAATTTTACTCGTTATTGCGAACGTAGTGAAGCAATCTCATTGTAAGTTTTTGTTTTAGATTGCTTCACTATGTTCGCAATGACGACAAAACAAAAATTTGCAGCAATTATTGAATTATGAAATAATTCTAATATTATTTCTCATCAATTCCTTCAGAAAGTTTTTGGTGCAATCGTTCAACATATGATGCACTTTTTCAAAGTCGTTCTCATTTCCATAATATGGGTCAGGAATGGCATCTTCGTTTTTAATTGTACTATCGTAATGCCTCATTAAAAGTACTTTTGCCCTAGCATTTTCAGGTCTTAATTTCATGATATTTTGGTAGTTGATTTTATCCATGGCAACTATAAAATCAAAAGCTAAAAAATCGTTGGATTCAAACTGCCTGGCTTTGTGAGTAAGATTCAAATTACTCAACTTCAAAGCCGTTGATCGCGTTCTTGTGTCGGCAAGTTCTCCCAAATGATAAGCAGCAGTTCCAGCAGAATCAGCACTGAATTTTTCTGATAAATTTTGTTCAATTACATGCTGTAAAAATAACGCTTCGGCCAATGGCGAACGACAAATATTTCCTAAACAAACAAATAATATAGATTGCATATTTACAAATAAAGCAATTCTTAATTAGAATTGGCCAATTACTTTAACGCGTTTTTTTTATTTTTTTATTGTAAAAATTTGATAGTTTTTACAATAAAATTCTTGTCCTTTAAAAAACATATTTATAAATTAATATATTTGGATTTTAAACTATCTAAATATTCAAAAATTATGAAACAAATATTTTGCAAAATTTTCACTGCATGTATCAGTATTTTTCTAATCAATTCATTTGTTAATGCTCAATGCACACCTGATCTTTCAATAGTAAACACAGGAGTTTACCCGGCTATTTTACCCGACGCACGTGTTGGACAAACATACGCGGAAATATTACAGTTTCATGTAACCAAAGATACCATGGTTACAATACCAATATTTGGAACTACAAAAGCCAACGTTGATTCATTTACAATTGTACAAGTTAATGGTATTCCAAATGGGATGAGTTTTCAGTGTAATACTACAAATTGTACCATTCCTGGCGGTGGAAATGGCTGTGCCGATATAAAAGGAACTCCTACTCAAAAAGGTGTTTATCCTTTAGAAATAATTTTAAAAATTAAAGTTTCAATTGGTATTTTAGGTTCACAAACAGTTTACGATACATTAAATGCATATACATTAACTGTAAACGGTGGCGTTTCTGTTAAAAATGTCAATCAAAACGAAAACTTTGATTACCAAATTTTCCCTAATCCAATTAAAAATAACCAATTTAATTTATCGGTTTGGAATAAAAATTCAAACCATTGTACAGTTAAAGTATTTAATATTCAAGGTGCTTTGGTTGCCATGCAATTAATAAACTTAAATACTGGTTTTAACCAACAAAATATTCAATTAGAAGGGATTGCTAAAGGTATTTATTTATTACAAATTGAAAATGAAAAGAATCAATTTCACGAAAAAATAGTAGTGGAATAAAATTATTAAACCATTTCATTTTTATTTAATCGGAGCATGGAGCTGTTAAAAATTTTTTTTTTGACAACTCTTTTTTTTTAAAACAATTTATTTGATGGCACAAATTAACCGTAAACAATTTTTTCAAAATGTAGCGTTAGACGCACTTGATGAAAAACAATTACCTTTTTATCCGTTCAAAGATCCTGCAAACAAAGAATTACCAAATGATTTGCGAAAAACGAGCACTGGTATAAGTGAATACACTGGAACTTGGGGCGAGGAACAAATAAAACATTTGTGCCGTAGAACTTTATTTGGGGTTACAAAAGCCGATATTGATTTTTTTAAAAGTAAAACAATGGTTCAAGCAGTTGATTCACTTTTAAATATTTCAACTGTTTATCCCGCACCACCATTGAATCATTACAGTGGCACTGCAAACCTAAGCGATGCGGAAGTTCCTCTTGGTCAAACTTGGGTAAATGCAGCCGAAAATCCTAATTTAAATGGTGCACGTAGGCAATCATATAAAGCTTGGTGGACCAGTTTAATGATAAGTCAAGATAGAACTATCAATGAAAAAATGATTTTGTTTTGGCATAATCTTTTTGCTACTGAAACAACTGTAATTCAATCAGCTCGTTTCTGTTACGATCACCATAAAATATTACGCCAAAATTGCCTTGGCAACTATAAAACATTAACCCGTTTATTAGCTACCGATTGTGGCATGTTGGTTTATTTAAATGGAGAAAAAAACACGAATACTGCCCCTGACGAAAATTTTGGCAGGGAGCTTCAAGAACTTTTTACAGTTGGAAAAGATTTAGCAAATCATTATACCGAAGATGATGTAAAAGCCGCGGCCAGAGTTATGACAGGATGGAGAAACAACAGAACAACCAATGTTTCTTACTTTGACAGCTCAAAACACGATACTACCAATAAACAGTTTTCATCGTTTTATAACAACACGGTTATTACCGGTAAAACGGGTGCAAATGGAGCTTCGGAAGTGGATGATTTGATAAACATGATTTTTGCTCAAAATGAAGTAGCCAATTATATTTGCCGAAAAATTTATCGCTTTTTTGTTTACTATAATATCGATTCATCGGTTGAAACCAATGTAATTTTACCCTTAGCCACCGTATTTAGAAACAGTAATTATAATATAAAAACTGTAATTGAAACATTACTTAAAAGCGAACATTTTTACGATTCGTTAAATGTGGCTTGTTTAATAAAACCACCAACCGATCATTTAATAGGTTTAGCTCGCACATTTAATTTACAATTTCCTACTTCTGCTATTGTTTTGCAACAATACACACATTGGGTTTATGTTCAACAAGCCTGTGCATTAATAGGACAAGACATTGGCGATGCGCCAAATGTAGCAGGTTGGCCCGCTTATTATCAATCGCCACAATATTATGAGCTTTGGATAAATTCCGATTCATTACCCAAACGCAATCAGTTTTGTGATGCAATGGTTTATACAGGTTTTAATCGCCAAAGCTTTAAACTTATTTTAGATCCAATAGCTTTTGTAAATCAATTTACAACTCCCGAAGATCCTAATTTATTGGTTAGTCAAGCAATCAGTTTGCTTTATGCAATAGACTTATCGGCTGCAAGTAAAGCACAAATAAAAACCGCTTTTTTACTTTCAGGTCAAGCGGCTGATTATTATTGGAGCGATGCTTGGAATCAATACAAAGCAGTTCCAACCGATAACACTAAAAAACAAGCAGTTTATTCCCGTTTACAAGGAATGTTTAAATATTTATTTGGCCTAGCTGAATTTCAATTAGCATAAATTTTCATTTTTATTCAAAAAAATAATCAAACCATGAAAAGAAGAGATTTTATTCAAAAAGCAATTACGGCTAGCGCTTTGCCAATATTAATAAATGGCTTTCCGGTTCATGCATTGGCCGATAATCCAATTATAAATTTTTTAGGTAAATCAGGTGTTGAAGACCGTGTTTTGGTCCTTATACAATTAAATGGTGGTAACGATGGTTTAAATACTGTCATTCCCATTGATCAATACAGCAAATTGGTTTTAGCCCGTCAAAATATATTGATTCAACAAAGTAAAGTGTTGGCTTTAACTGGAAATACCATCACAGGTTTACATCCAAGTTTAAGCGAAGTAAGAGGATTATACGACAACGGTATGGTTAATATTGTTCAAAGTGTGGGTTATCCAAATCCAAATTTTTCGCATTTTAGAGCAACAGATATTTGGAACACTGGAAGCGAAAGTGATGTGGTAGAAGAAACAGGCTGGTTAGGAAGATATTTGGATACAAAATTTGCAAATTTTCCTACTAATTATCCAAATGCAAATTATCCAGATCCACCAGCAATTCAAATTGGCGCATCAATTTCTACTGCGTTGCAAGGTGGAAATGTAAATTTAGGCATGTCGATTACTGACCCCACTTCATTTTATCAATTTATTACCGGAACAGTTGATACTGCGCCAAGCACACCAGCAGGACATGAATTAACTTATGTAAGATTGGTTGCGCAGCAAACCCAACAATACAGTGGAACCATTAAAAATGCAGCCGTTAAAGCTGTAAACATTTCTACTTTATATCCAACGGCTGGGCTAAATAGTTTAGCAGATCAATTAAAAATTGTAGCTCGATTAATAGCTGGAGGTTTAAAAACTCAAGTTTATATGGTAAACTTGGGTGGATTTGATACTCATTCAGCCCAAACAGATGCAACATTAACTGAAACTGGTGCTCATGCTAATTTGATGCAAAAAATTTCACAAGCTGTGAATGCCTTTCAAGATGATTTGAAAAAATTAGCCATAGAAGACCGCGTTTTAGGCATGACATTTTCAGAATTTGGACGAAGAATTAAATCTAATTCAAGCCTTGGAACCGACCATGGTGCAGCAGCTCCATTATTTATATTTGGGAAAAAAGTAAAACCAGGAATTACTGGTTTCAATCCAATAATTCCTGCTTCAGTTACAGCAAATGATAATGTTCCAATGCAAATTGATTTTCGCGCTGTTTATGCAAGTATTTTAAAATATTGGTTTAAAGTGAGCGATGCCGAATTAAGTCCTCTGCTTTTAAATAAAACTTTCCCCTTGTTAGATATTATTGCGGATGGAAGTAGCAACACAGTTGAAATTGAAAACGCAAAAATTGGTGTTTTAGAAAACTTTCCAAATCCAGTAATTGACCAAACCACCATAAGATTTACTTGCAGCGGTGGTTATGTAAAAATAAGGTTATTTGATAATATAGGACGTGAGGTTTTAACCATTGCCGAAGATAATTATTCAAAAGGCACGCATGAAGTAATAATGCAAGCTGAAAGTTTGCGAAATGGTACTTATTATTATCAAGTTCAACAACCTTCTTCGCAATTAATGAAAACCATGATTATTGCTAAATAATAAAATATTTCATTATAAACAGATTTGTTGTTGAATGGCAGAAAAAGTAATTTTCTTTGCGTTTTATTTAGTTCTAGAAAAGTAAAATTGTATTAGATTCGTATCCTATTTTATTCCATATAATTTATAAAAACTAACAACAAATTATGACTCAAATAATAGAATGTGTTCCAAATTTTAGTGAAGGACACGATTTGCAAATTATCAAGCAAATTACTGATGTAATAGAAAGTGTAGATGGTGTAAAATTATTAGATGTAGATCCTGGAAAAGCAACCAATAGAACCGTTGTAACTTTTGTTGGTGAACCAAATGCAGTAGTAGAAGCTGCGTATTTAGCCATTAAAAAAGCAGCAGAAATTATAGACATGAGCAAGCATAAAGGCGAACATCCACGTATGGGTGCTACCGATGTTTGTCCGCTTATTCCCGTTAGCGGAATTACCATGGAAGAAACAGTGGCATTTGCTAAAATGTTAGGTAAAAGAGTAGGTGAAAATTTAAATATTCCTGTTTATTTATACGAAAATGCACAGCCTAATAAAGAACGTAATAATCTTTCGGTAATAAGAGCGGGCGAATACGAGGGCTTTTTCAAAAAAATAAAACAACCTGAATGGGCACCCGATTTTGGGCCAACAGAATTCAATGAAAAATCAGGCGGAACAGTAATTGGTGCGCGCGATTTTTTGATTGCATATAATGTAAATCTAAATACAAAATCAGTACGATTGGCAAATTCTGTTGCTTTTGATATTAGAGAAGCAGGAAGAGTTATGCGTGAAGGAAATCCAATTACTGGAAAAATAATTAAAGATGCAGATGGAAATGAAGTGCGCGTTCCCGGAATTTTAAAAGCATGTAAAGCCATTGGTTGGTTCATTGAAGAATACAATATTGCTCAAATCAGTATCAATTTAACTAATTATAAAATTACTTCGGTTCATCAAGCATTTGATGAAGTTTGTAAAAGTGCCGAAAAACGTGGCATGCGTGTTACTGGTTCGGAATTGGTCGGGTTAATTCCTTTGGAAGCCATGCTTTCGGCAGGAAGACATTATTTAATGAAACAAAAACGTTCAGTTGGTGTGAGTGAAGAAGAGCTGATTCAAATAGCCATTAAATCATTAGGATTAGATGAATTAGCGCCATTTGATGCCAATAATAAAATTATAGAATACAAACTAAAAAATGCTAATAATGAAAAATTAATTAGCCTGAATTTACGCAGTTTTGCCAATGAAACTGCTAGTGAAAGTCCAGCTCCTGGCGGTGGTTCTATTAGTGCTTACGTGGGTAGTTTAGGTGCATCATTAGGAACAATGGTAGCTAATCTTTCTGCAGGCAAACGTGGTTGGGAAGAGCAAGTTCAATATTATAGTGAATGGGCCGATAAAGGACAAATTATTAAAGATACATTGCTAAAAGCAGTAGATGAAGATACCCATGCTTTTAACCAAATTATGCTAGGTTTTGGATTGCCAAAGGCAACGGAAGAAGAAAAAGCAATAAGAACTTTAGCAATAGAAAACGCTACAAAATATGCTTGTGAAGTTCCTTTTAAAGTAATGCAAACTGCTTCAGAATCCTTGAATTTACTCGCAGCAATGATTGAAAAAGGAAACCAAAATTCTGTGACTGATGCTGGTGTTGGTGTGCTTTGTGTAAAAACTGCAGTAAGAGGCGCCTATTTTAATGTAATGGTCAATGCAAAAGATTTAAAAGATAGAACATTTGCTGAAAACTTAATTGCTGAAGCAAAAACTTTATTGGCAAACAACCATGCAAAAGCAGATGAATTATTGGCAAAAGTAGAAGCAGCTATTGCTTAAAAAATGATGAAATCACTGACCACAAAAGCATTTTCAATATTGTTAATGATAGCCGCTCCAATAATTAGTGGAATGGCATTTTTAGAATATTTTCATGTAAAAATTCAGCATTTAAAACCCAGTTATCCTTTTGGTAAATGGATTTCAGAAACAGAATTTTCTTACGATAAATCAATGTTATATATTGGAATTACCGCTTTAATATTTGCTGTTTTGGCTTACATAAGTTTATTAATAAAAAGCTTCATTAGAATAGTAATTATTTTGTTTGTTGTAGCTTTGGTATATTTTATTAGTAAACAGTTTTAAAAGATACATTTCCCAAAAAAAGGCTGTTGAATTATATTCAACAGCCTTTTTTATAAATAATTTATTCAATTTATTTGTTTAGTTCAGAACTTATTTTTTGAATTTCAAGGTTTACTCTTATTCCTTCATCAGCAATTGCTTTTGATAAACTTTGGTTTAAAATTCTATTATCTCTTTCTAAATTGCTTTTTACAGTATCAAGTTCTGCTTTTTGTTTTTCAACTAATTCAGCAATCGTTTCATGAAGCTTAATTTCAGCATTTATGTGATTACTTAACATTGATTTTTTTAGTTTTCCTAATTGCATTAATAAAAATACAAATAAAACAACAGCTATTAATACACCAATACCAAACATCATAAACATATTGCTATTTGCTACTTCATGAGAAGCATTAATTTCTACAAATTTTTCTTCTGTACTTTTCCTAAATTCTTCCATTGAAAAACGTGCTTTGTCCAATGAATCTTCAGTATTTGAAACTTTAAAAGTAGTAGAATTTAAAATTTCTTCAACCTGATTCATTTTTTCGCCTAATGAAGTAATTTCATTGTCTTTTCTGCCAATTAAGTTTCTTAACCCTGCGTTTGCACTTGTAGCCGATTTAACTTTAGCATCAAGCGTTAACACCATTTCATCGTAATCTTTTTTAAGTACATAAGGACTTACTTTTGGTTTGCTTGGAACACCCGGAACTACTGGAGTACCAGTTTTTACAGCTGGTTTAGGCTGTGCTTGTATTGTGATAGTAATCACAAAAAGCAATAATAATGTAAAAATATTTTTCATAAATAAATAATTTTTTGAAATGTAAAGCTACTGTTTTTATTTTATAAATTCCTAATGTAAAATTCAGAAATCAAATTTTCTTTTTATCATTTTTATCATTTTAAAACCTCTTTTATTGATTTGAAGGGCTTTATTAAGTTTGTTGATACTCAATTATTCCAATCGGAAATAAAAACAAACAGTTGTTTATTTACTTGATAAATATTTTCAAAAGTTCATATTTGCTCCTTTTAAAAATTCAAAAATTTAGGGAAAACACCCTTAAACAAATTATTATGAAAGTAAGTTTAAATAAAGTAGTAGCTATTCATTATACATTGACCAATAATGATGGAACAGTTTTAGATTCTAGTAATGGAAGAGGTCCGTTAAATTTTATACATGGCTTAGGTCATTTAATTCCGGGAATGGAAGAAGGTTTGGATGGAAGAGAAATTGGAAATAAATTTCAATTGAAAGTTAGCCCAGATAAAGGTTATGGAAACTACCAAAACGAAATGGTACAAGTAGTTCCTGTGAGCGCTTTTGCTGGGCAAGAAATTAAAGTTGGAATGCAGTTTGAAGCTGGAACTGACGATCAACGGTTTTTAGTTACAATTAAAGCAATAGATGCGGAAACTGTTACTGTTGATGGAAATCATCCTCTAGCTGGCATAGAATTAAACTTTGACATTGAAGTAATAGAAATTAGAGAAGCAACAGCTGATGAAATTGCACATGGTCATGTTCATGGACCAGAAGGTCATCACCACTAAATACAAAAAAAGGCAACTTAAATAAGTTGCCTTTTTTTTTCAGCATTATATTCTACCACTCGTCTTCATCAACTAATTTTGGTTCTTTCATTGATGTTTGGAATCTTGCGATTGTATCTTTTATTTCTCTGTCTGCAAAACGCAAAATAATATCATTACCTCTAATATTAGTAGTTGAATTGTAATAATATTCAAAGTAATTTCTAAATGGTTTACCATTAGCAGGAATTGGACCTCTATGAACTAAATTTGTAATAGTATATTTATATCTTCCTTCTTTTATAAAAACGATTAGTTTAAACTCATATTTACCTATACTTCTTTTGTTATATTTATTTGCATATGAATAAGCATTTATAGATCCATTCATTATTAGTTTTTGTCCATATTTTTGAACCTCAAATATATTATTATCCTTTCCAAATATTTTCTCTCCAAATTTTTTTGCTCTTGCATATAATGAATCACTACCACTATCTTCTTGTTCTACTACGCCATTGTATGTAATCAAATTAGTGTTTGAATCTAAATTCAAAACTATTTTTTTGTAAGTAGCTATTTCATTTTCTGTTCCTGAATTTACAGAATCAGCAGCTGCTGAATCACTAGGATTAGCATTAGATGTACTATCAGTGTAACTGTAATCATAAGTAGGCGCATTTTGATCTTGGCCTTGAGCTGAGGCAATTTTAGAAACCCCTAATAAAATAATTGTTAATACGAAGATTATTGTTTTCAAATTCTGTATTTTTAATGTTTGTTTTGACATCAAAAATATAAAAAAGCAATGAAACTTTTTAATTTTTTTTTATTTCTATAAATTTAAATAAACCTTAAGCTTTGATAATTCAAAAAATATGTAATATTGTATTTATTCTTTTATAAATTTATGCCATCATTTTGATTCAAAAAAATATTTTTGAATTAAATTATTGATAATAACCAACTCCAACTTATACATGAAAAATATACTTTTAGGTTTCACTTTAATAATTTTATTTGGATCGTTTATAGAAATCAAAGACAATCTTGAACTTAAATGGTTAGATTGGAACACAGGTTATCCTTTAGCTAAAATACAAAACAAAATTATATTAGTAGATGCTTATACTGATTGGTGTGGATGGTGTAAAAAAATGGACAAAGATACATACACAAATCCGGATATTATTAAAGCAATAAATAAGGATTTTATTGTAATCAAATTCAATCCCGAGTTGGAAAATATTGTTTATGAATTAGAAGGAAATAAAATTTCAGGAAGAGAATTATTTGGACAATTAACTCAAGGGAAATCAACTGGTTTTCCCACAACATATTTTATTCAACCTAACACAAAGCAAATTCAAATTGTAGCTGGATATATAGCCCCTAATGATTTTATGAAAGTATTAGCGCAAGCTTTGGTGATGAAATAGTGTATTCAATATGTAATTTTTGATATGCATTTAAAGTAAAATGATTCTCAATATTTGTTTAAAGTGAGTTATTGAGTAATTCAATACTACAAGCTCTTTGGTATAATTTTGATTGAATTACTTTGTCTTGAATGATTAAAGCATGCTTGATATGATGAGCATCGCTTCCTACAAAACTATGTAACTTTTTATCAATTATAAACTCTACTGCTTTTAATACATGCGGACTGTAATAACCTATAAAAGAAAGATTATTAAGCTGTAATAGTACATTATTATCAACTAATTCTTCGTATTTTTCTTTCTTTTGATGATAGTATGAATACCTTTCTGGATGAGCTAAAACAGGGATAAATCCTTGTATTTGTAGTTCAAATATTACTGATTTAAAATTTCTGGCTTCTTCTAAAAAGGGCATTTCCACCAGCACATATTTTTTACTTCCACCAAAACTTAAAATTTCATTGTTTATTATTTTTGCTTCAATTGCATCATCTATCATGTATTCAGCCGCAACTTCTAACTCTATGTTTAAGTTTTGCTTTTTCACATAATTTTGCAATTCTTGTAATTTTGGAATTAAATTATTAGGCCCATTTTGGTAAAAATCACTCATAATATGTGGAGTAGTAATTACTTTTGAATAACCCATTGCTTCAAACACTTTCAAAGTTTCTAATGCTTCTTCCAATGTTTGAACCCCATCATCTACCCCATGAATAAGGTGTGAGTGTAACTCCACTTTAATAGGATTAATAAATGGAGTATTATTTTTATCCACTCCATTATTACCAAATATATTTCCTAAAAAACTCAATTTATACAGTTTCTAAATATTCTTTCAATGAAGCAATATTTGGAACATTCAATGAATCTACTTTTCTGAAATCTGACACATATAAACTTAACCAATCTAAGCGGTGAATCATTTCATAAACAGCATCTAAATCAAATTCATTTACTGCCATATTGATTACTTTATGGTTCTCTACTCCTAACAAATTAGTTAAGAATTCAAAACGTGCGCTTACTCTTTCATTTTTACCCGAATCTATGAAAATAAATAAAGAAGAAATGTTTCCATAATAACTTTCTATTACATTATGGTTTGCCTCTGGCAATACATGTGTAAAAGCTTCATGTTTTGCATTTTCTTGTATTTGCTGTGCAAAACGAATTCCTGTTGCTTCAAAATAAGCGTCTGTTACAATAATGAATTTATGGGCTAATTTGCTTTTTATTGCTTCAAAAGCCTCCATCATTTCATCTTCATATGGAGCAGTATCTGCTACTTTTTCTGCTATTGCTTTTAATTCATTAGCAACATCCTTTTTAACAAATTCAGCAAAAATTTGAACCAAATAAGTCAAGGAAAAACCTAAAGCCATGCGTGGCTGAAAACCTGGTTCTAGGAAATATTGTTTAATATTATTCTCTGTTGCTAAAGCACCTAATTTTCCACCACCAGTCAAAATTATCATATCGCATCCGCGTTCTTTAACCTCAGCAAACATGGCTAAAGTTTCTTCTGTGTTTCCACTGTATGAGCCTAATAGTACTAAAGTATTTTTATTTACATAACTTGGTAAGGTATAATCAGCAATGCATTCAACGGGAAGAGGAAACTCGTCCATAAAAATATTTTTCACCAATCTTCCACCTATTCCACTACCTCCCAAACCACCAATCATTAAGTTAGTGTATTTGCTTAAATCCATTCCATGTGCGCTATAATTTTTAAGCGCAAATTCAATTTGATAACTGAATTTTTTCAATGCTTCATGTTGTATATTCATTTTATTCTATAATTATAAATTCTAAATCTATTTAATGAGGCCTAATAAATATTGACCATAACCACTTTTCACTAATTTTTTTGCTTCTGTTTCTAATTGCTCCTTATTTATATAACCCATATTAAATGCAATTTCCTCAATACAACCTACTTTTAATCCTTGACGTTCTTCTATTACTTGAACAAACTGACCAGCTTGCATTAAAGATGCAAAAGTTCCTGTATCTAACCAAGCTGTTCCACGTTGTAGAACCCCAACTTTTAAATTACCTTTTTCTAAATAAACTTTATTTACATCGGTAATTTCATATTCACCTCTTGGCGATGGTTGAATATTTTTTGCAATTTCTACCACTGAATTATCATAAAAATACAAACCTGGTACGGCATAATTAGATTTTGGTTTTTCAGGTTTTTCTTCAATACTTAAAGCCTTCATATTTTCATCAAATTCTACCACTCCATAACGTTCTGGATCGCTCACATGGTATGCAAAAACTACCCCTCCATCAGGATTATTATTATCTTGTAAAAGTGATTTTAAACCAGAGCTAAAAAATATATTATCGCCTAATATTAAAGCAACTTTGTCTTTTCCTATAAATTCTTCACCAATAACAAATGCTTGTGCCAAACCATTTGGAACTTGTTGTTCTGCATATTCAAAACGGCAACCAATTTGAGAACCATCGCCCAAAAGTTTTTTAAAACCAGGCAAATCATGTGGCGTAGAAATAATTAATATTTCTTTGATACCTGCCAACATCAAAACCGATAATGGATAATAGATCATTGGCTTGTCGTAAACAGGCATTAACTGCTTGCTTACTGCTAACGTTAGTGGGTGTAACCTAGTTCCACTTCCTCCTGCTAAAATTATACCTTTCATCATTTTTATTTGAGCTTGCAATATAATATTTGAATTGAATTAATGAGAATGGTTTGTGAATTATTGAAAATTGATTTCACTTCGACTTTTAATATTTTTAAATTGTTATTCTATTTACAAATTTAATGATTGCATTATTTAGAATATTTTGTTCTTCAATCATTCCCAAATGATTGGAGTTTTCTAAATAACAAATCTCAGATTGATTACATAAAGCTGCTTGACCAAACATATCGTTTTCAGTAATTATTGAATCATGTTTTCCAATAGCAAAAAACACTGGTAATTGAGTCGTTTCTAAAACGTCAAAAGTTTCTTCTCGCATCATCATGGCTTTTATAGCTTCAATAATTCCTTTTAAATCAATTGAATTGGCATGCTCAATTAAATTTTCAATTTGTTTTTTATTCAATTCTTTATCAAAAAACAAATCAGGAAAAAATGTTTTAACGAATTTTTCAGTTCCATTTTTTTTAATAAAATTGATCAACTGTTTTCTTTTAGCTAATCTTTCAAAATTATCCTTTGCTGCAGTTGAATGGATAAGTCCAAAACCTTTTAATAATTGACTATATTTTTTTACAAAAGCCAATGTAACATAGCCACCCATACTATGTCCTAAAAGCACACAGTCACTAATTTCCAAATAATCAATTATAAGCTTTACTTCATCTGACATTTTTGGAATAGTAACATCTTTAATTACATTACTTAAACCAAATCCAGGCAAGTCAATACAAAGTAAATTATATGATGTTTGCAATGCTGCAATTTGATGATTGAAAACAGAAATATTTTCACAAAAACCATGTAATAAAATGAGTGTTTCCTTTTTATCTGATTTAAAATATTGATAATTTAACATGCTAAAAAGAGTTGTTTAAAACAAAAAAAGCCATCAGTTAGTGAACTGATGGCTTTTTGAATAAAATTAAAATACTAATAAAATTTGTAACGCAAATCGGTTACTTTATGAATATCTTTTAAAGTTTCCATATAACCATATTCTACTTTTTGAGATAATGGTTGTTTTAACTCTGCTTTGAACGATGAGTAATCAGTAATTGCTGGAGCTTCAGTAAATTTATTTACTTGGAAAGCATAAATGCCACCATCACCTTTAAATGAAGAAACAAATTTATTTGGAGCCGAACCTAAAACCGCACCTACAAATGAATTATCTTGACCAACATATGCAATTCCAGTGTTTTCAAAATTTTGATTTCCAACTGGAGTTACTGTTAAGTTTAATTTTTTGCTTAATGCATCTAAACTTAAAGCACCACCATCAACAGCTTCTTTCATTTTAGCCAATAACTGTTCCGCTTTTTTCTCTTTTCTGTAATCGTTTTCTGCTTTACCTTTTGATTCTTCAAAACTTGATTTACCTTTTTCACGAATATCTTTCAACGCTATTATCATGTGTTTGTCGCCAACAGTAACTACTTCACTTATATCGCCAACGTTAGCGTTAAAAGCCCATCTTACAGCTTCACGAGCATCAGAATAACCAGGTAAAAAGTTATCGTTTTCTCTCACCATTTCTGCTGTTTTAATTTCTAACTTTTTAGTTTTAGCATTAGCTTCAAAGTCAGCATTATTACGACTTTGTGCTGCAAATTGACTTGCTTCGTTAAAAGCAAATCCAACTGTTTTGTCGCTTGCTTTAAAAGTACGTTCTACCAATCCTGCAGTTACTAATTTGCTCGATTTGTTTTCAGTAATTTTAACAATATGCCATCCAAATTGAGTTTTTACAATTCCAACATCACCTTTGTTTCCTGCTTTGCAAAATTTATTGAATTCAGGAACCATTTGACCATCTTGGAACCAACCTAAATCGCCTCCTTTGTCTTTTGTTCCATCTGTTCCGTATTGCGCAGCCATCATAGCAAAATCACTACCTTTTTTAATTTGAGCTAAAATTTCTTCTGCTTTAATTTTACTGTTTGCGGTATCTAATGCAGTTGTTCCTTCTACTTTAAATAATATATGGCTTGCACGCATAAAAACTGTAGTATCATTTTTTACACCGCTAATTTTATAAATTTGGTATTTGTTATCTTTAAATATTGGTCCTACAATACTTCCAATTGAATCAGAAAACAATTTTCCTACTACATCTTCAGGATAATCTTTGCGAGAACGAGGTTTTGCATCAAATTTTACTTCGCTGTTTTGATCTACATATTGTGTATCATTTTTTGCTTGTGCAAATAAACTCATTTGGTCAGCAACCCATTTCATCATTTCAGTGGTATCTTCACTACTTGGAGCAAAATTATAAACAATAAAATCAATTTTACGACTATTTTCTTTCGACTTATATTTGTTTTGATTTGTATTGAAATATGATTTCAAATCAGATTCTTCCACTTTAACAGCTGAATCAGCAACTGTAGAAAATGGCATCACTACAAAATTCATTTCTGCAGTTCTTGATCTACCTTCATATAATTTTTTTGCTTCTAAATTAGTTGTATAAACGCCTTTTTTAACAAGAGAGCTGTATTTTTTGCTTAATCCATCTTGCAATAAAAAATCTTCAAAGTTGCGTAATTGCTTTTTAGTTTTCTCATCACCTTTTTCATTGATTTGTTTTAAGTTTTGAATAACTACACTTTTATCAAAATATCCAGTTTTAGGATCAGTAAATGATTGTTTAACTTGAGGATGAATATTATCACCTACAAATAAATCAGTCAATTCTTCATTTGTTAAAGTAATTCCTAAATCGGCATATTCTTTACTCATTAAACCTTCTTGAACCAATACATTCCAAGCTTGTTCTCTCACTTGTTGTCTTGTGTTGTCATCAAGCGGTTGTCCTTGATTACGTTCTAAAAATTGTGCTTCTTGTTTAGCAACTTCCACTTCAAATTGTTTGTACGATATTGCATCGCCATCTATTTGTCCTACATTGTTTGCATTTGAATTAAAAATGCTATTTCCACTGCTTAAAGCATCGGAAACAAGGAATAATACTAAGGCTAATCCAACAAATCCTATTGCTATGCCACTTCTGTTTCTAATTTTAGTTAATATTGCCATACGGTTTTTTTAAAGAGTGGCAAAAATAAGCGCTATGACTATATAAGTCAAATGTTATTTATTTTCGCACTAGTAATAATATCAGGCATTTAACAAAAAAGCATAAAAATGAAGTACGGAAAATTATACTTAATTCCCAATTTTTTGGCAAAAGACAGCCAAAATGATTTTTTACCCGAAATGGTGAAAAGAATGAGCCACCATTTAAAAAATTTTGTGGTGGAGAGTGAAAAAGAAGCCAGGGCATTAATAAAAAAATTGCAATTGGCTACTCCTCAAAATGATTTGCAAATATTTATTCTAAATGAACATACTGAATCTAAAACATATTTTGAACTTTTAAAAGCTTTAGAAAACGAACAAGATACAGGAATAATAAGCGATGCCGGACTTCCTTGCGTAGCCGATCCAGGTTTTCAATTAGTGGCATTGGCTCATCAAAAAAATATAAATGTAATTCCTTTGCCAGGTTCCTCTTCTATTTTTATGGCACTGATGACAAGTGGTTTTAGCGGACAAAATTTTGCTTTTACAGGTTATTTACCCATTGATAAAGTGTTAAGAGTTAAACGTATAAAAGAATTAGAACGCGAATTAACTAGCAAACAACAAGCCCAAATATTTATGGAAACACCTTACAGAAACAACCATTTATTTGATGATATTATAAAGAACTGTAATCCCAATATTTTATTGTGCATTGCATGCAATATTTCGGCCGAAGATGAATTGATTCAAACTAAAACCATCAAAGATTGGGCTAAACAAAAAATTGATTTGCATAAAAAACCAACTATTTTTATTTTAGGAATGTAATTTTTAAAGCTTAAATCGCAGCCTTTTAAAATATAATTTAACATTCAAACTATTTAACATAATTTAAGTTCATGAAATACGAAAAACATATATTTATATGCGCTAATCAAAAAGCCGAAGGAAAAACTTGCTGCGGTGAAGTGCGAGGAATGGAATTGGTAAACAAATTCAGAGAAGTTTTAAAAGAAAATGGCTTGCAAGGTACAGTAAGAGCGCAACGTGCCGGCTGTTTAGATGAATGTAAAAACGGACCTGCTTTGGTTATATACCCCGAAGGTACTTATTATGGAAATGTAACTATTGATAGAGTAAAAGAAATTGTGAAAATGCATGTAATGCAAAATAAAATTGTAAGTGATTTGGAGCTAACTTTAGATAATAAATAATAGTTTTATTTATATTCTATTCTTTTTAAATATGCTGAACAACCTATTTGACATTGAGAGCCATAGCATCTTTTACCATAATCAATTATTACTTCTTTATCATAAACTACAGTAAAACTTTTGGGAACTCTTACTTCTAAGGTTTTACCATTTATTGTTTCAATTAAAGTTCCACAATAATTGAAAGGAGCTTGTCTTAAAAAACCTGATTCGTTAAATACGTAAGCATTTGAATCTATTTTATATGATACCAACTCAATAAAATGATAAAATGCAAAATCATTTAATTTGTAATCAGGACAATTTTCCTTTAAAAACGAAGTGTCAAAGTTTTCTTTATAAGTAATTGAAATATATGGCCACTCTTTTAAAATACTATTTAAAGTATCAATATTGATATCCTCATTTATTTTAGTAGTTATAAAATAGTTGCTATTTTCGCCTAACATTTGGTAAAAAAAATTGGATAAGCTATCACACTTTATTAAGTAGGCGTTTTGAATATTTATTGAATCTATTTTTGTTTCAATTTTTATTAAATTATTACTTTCTTTTTTGCAGGTATACAATAGTAATAATATACTAGATAATATTATAATTTTGAGCAATTTCATAGGTCAAATTTATTTCATTTTTCCTTTATAAAAACTTAAAAATTTTACTCCGCACATGCTTTTAAAGCCAAAATCAAATCGTAATCATTGTAATTGCTATTTCCAAGCAATTTCGTTTTGATGCAATTGGTTTTTATAAATTCAGCTTTTTTCTCGTTCACACCAGTAATTTTCATAATAAATTCAATACTCAATTTATCATCTAACTTTACCGATTCGTTATAAATACTGATAATTTTCAAAAGCTTTTCATTGCTTTTTCCTGCTTCTGAAAATTTGTACCAAGTTTTATAAATCAATCCTTGAGCAGCAATTCCAAAAGGTAAAATTGTAATTTCATTAATTTTTGCCATTTCCTTCATATTTTTTGCCCTGTCATGGTTGTTTAACAACACATCATGTTTCATAATTTCTGCTGATAATTTTGCCATGGAATCAAATTTATGGCGGTAATTAATGGTAATATCTTTCAATAAAATTTCTTTTCGTTTTAAAATAATTTCACAATTAACTGCTTCATAATAAACTGCTTTAGAAACCACAAAAGTATCAGTTTGATAACTCATTCTTGAAACTACTAAACTATCGCCAATATTGGCTTCTAATACAAATGCTCCATATTGATTTGCCGAAAATGTTTGTTGAGAATTACTGTTGTAAATAAGGGTAAATGACAAGATTTGACCTTCATTGTTTTTAACAAAACCTTTTAGTTTTTTGCTTTGCTGCGCAATATTATTGCTCAAAAATAAAGTATAAAAAACAAAAAAAATGATAATTGATTTCATTGAAAAAACCATGATTTAAATCTAAATTACGTTTTTAAAGAGAGCTTTGTTACTATTTTTAATTAAAATATAATAGTTGAATTTTGCAAGGGGCAATATAAAAAATAAGTAAGCAATAAAGCCAAAATCATTTTATTGTTACAACTCAACAATGTATTTTCGCATCAAATTAGATTACTTTGTACAAATTACTACTAAATTTTTTGTTCCTAATGCCTGCAGAATCAGCGCATTATTTTTCACTGAATTGCTTTAAATTCTTGTGTAAAATTCCTTTTGTAAGGATGATTGTTTCAGCTATTTTTAGGGTGAAAAATGAAACTCGGTTTTTGGGCTTAACTTTTTATAATCCGGTTGGGCTTGCCGCAGGATTTGATAAAAATGCTTTGTACTTAAAGGAGTTAAGCGCGCTTGGATTTGGATTTGTAGAAATTGGAACAGTTACTCCATTGCCACAAAGTGGCAATGATTTACCTCGATTATTTCGTTTGCCAAAAGACGAATGTATCATTAACAGAATGGGCTTTAATAACGATGGTTTGGAAATGGTAAAACAACGTTTGGTAAACCGCCCAAATGATTTGATAGTTGGCGGAAATATTGGTAAAAATAAAATTACGCCTAACGAAAATGCTAAAGACGATTATGTAAAATGTTTTGTTGGCTTATATGATTTGGTTGATTATTTTGTGGTAAATGTAAGTTCGCCAAACACACCAAATTTACGTGAGTTGCAAGATAAAAAACCTTTGAGTGAAATTTTGTGGGCGTTAATGAATGAAAGAAAAAATTTTATTGCCACTGGCAAAATACAGAAACCAATTTTGTTAAAAATTGCTCCTGATTTAACTTTATCGCAATTAGATGATGTAATCGAGATTGTACAAACTACTGGAATTGACGGTTTGGTTGCAACCAATACCACCATTAGCAGAGAAAATTTATTGACGAATAAAAACGAAGTTGAACAAATGGGCGCTGG
>CANGPW010000040.1 GCA_947456185.1 Bacteroidota bacterium
GCCATTAGTTACCAAGCTAACGATTACAAGGATTTAACTAAATCAGCTTATATTCAAACATTAGGTTTTAGTGGAAATGTAACTTTAACAAAAAGTTGGTCGGTAGGTTATTCATCGGGTTACGATTTTGTAAATAAAAAAATTGCAAGTTTATTTCTTGATTTAAAACGTGATTTACATTGTTGGGTATTTACTTTCAGTTGGAGCCCAATTGCACCTGGTGGATATTCATTCTTTAACTTCCAAATCAATCCAAAATCTGGTGTTTTACAGGAGTTGAAATATCCAAAACGCAAAGATTATTTCGATAATAGAACGTATTAATTTCTAATAAAACACACATAATTAAAGTTTATTATGTGTGTTTTATTAGAAATAAATCATTTTTACTTTTACATATTTATTTTCATTTACATCAAAACTTGCTTTTAAAAAGTTAGGTCTGTTAGCAAAACCTATGGTTTCAAAGTTAGAAAATCCAATACCTTCTATTGGTAAAATAAATCCCTTTTCAATTTTTCCGCTTCTGTTTTCATCATGCAAAACATTTACAGCATATTTTCCTTTTGGAATATTTTCAAATATAATTTTTGATGAGTGATTTACAATTTCGCCTTTTAACATTTTGCAATAATTGCTGTAATTTTCATCAGGAATTGAGCCATTTTTATTATACAAAGCAAACTGAATTACACCGTTTTCATTGCGTAAATTATTTACTGTAATTGTTAAAGAATAACATACTTCCTTTTGTTCTGAAAATGAAAAAGAAGTGGATATTATGACTAAAAAATAAAAATTAGTCTTTTTGCAAAATATATCATTCGTAATTCTTAATTTTTCATTCTTAATTTCAGGGAATCCACTAAATAATAAATCATTGGGACTAAAAATACGGTAAGAATTAATGAGGAAAGCAAACCACCAATTATAACCCAAGCCAATCCGTTTTTCCATTCAGAACCCGTTCCAGAAGCCATTGCAATGGGTAACATTCCAATGGCCATTGACAAAGTGGTCATTAATATTGGGCGCATTCTTCCCTTTCCAGCTTGTATAATTGCTTCTTTATAATGCACACCTTCTGCTTTTAATTGATTGGTAAAATCTACAATTAATACGGCATTTTTTACTACTAAACCCATGAGCATAATTAAACCTAACAAAGCAAATAAACTTAAATTATTCATGGTTAAATTCAATGCTAAAAATGCGCCAATTATGGCCACAGGAATAGAAAATAAAACTACAAATGGATATATAAAATTATCGTAAAGTGCTACTAAAATCAAGTATATAAGCAAAAACGAAACCAATAAAACAGAACCTAATGCACCAAAGCTATCATTTTGTCTTTTTATATCACTTCCCCATGTCATTTGTATGCCATTTGGTAATGGATTTTTGTTCAAATATGCTACCACTTCATCAGCCACTGTTCCAGAGGGACGACCTAAGGCATCCGCTGTTAAACTCACTGCTGGTTGACGATCTTTTCGTTCTAATAATGATGGTGAAATATCTTGTTCAACTTTGGCAAATTGAGAAATTTCTAACGGAATTCCTTGAGGATTGATGATTGAAAGTCTTTGTACATCTTCAAAATTTTCACGGTTAAATTCATCTAGCCAAATTCTGATTGGATACTCCGTTCCATTTTCGGTTAAAGTAGCATCATCATTGCCAGTGAAGGCAGTTCTTAAATTTATTCCTAAATAAGTAGTTGTTAAGCCCAATCGCTGCATTTTATCTTTGTCAGGAATTATTTTATATTCTGGACTGCCTTGTTCAACAGATAAACGCACATTGTCGGCACCAGGAATTTTTTCTACAATTGCTTTTAAATCATTACCTGATTTCATTACTAAATTCAAATTGCTTCCGCTCAATGTAATTTCAATTGGTGCGGAGCGAGGAACCAATCCTAATGAAGCCATTGAAAAATTTATTCCCGAAAATTTTGACTTCAAATCTTCCCGAAGTTTTTTCATAAATATTTCGGTAGGTATTTTCTTTAAATTCTTTTCTTGTAATTCATTTTTTTTGTTTCGTAATTGAATAGTAAATTCAGTTTTATTAACCGACCCAACTCCCAAACTTCCAATTCCAGTGCTTGGTCCACCAATATTGCTAAACACTGTTAACACTTCTGGTTGCTTGATGATGTAATTTTCTATTTGCTGAGCAATTAAATTATTTTGTTGAATAGAGGTGAATTTATCAAATTCCAATGCCATTCTAAACTTTCCTTGATCACCCGTTGAAATCAATTCTTTGCCAATAATTCCTTGTTTCATAATACCTAATGTCAATACAAAAAGGAACAAAACAATTCCAGTAAAAATTAGTTTATGACTTAAAACCCACACCAATTTTATTCCATACCAATTGGTAAAAATTTCTAATTGTTCCTCAAACCAAAGCAAAAAACGATTGAAGAAATTGGTAGGTTTTAAATCTTCTTTCTTTCCAATTCTTGAAGCTAGCCAAGGTGTAAGCGTAAATCCTACCAATAAACTTGTTAGCGTTGATGTTACCACTACAACTGAAAATTGTTTGAGCATATCAGCAACAAATACTTGTAAAAAAAGTATGGGTAAAAATACCACCACATCTACCAAAGTAATTGACAATGCCGCAAAACCAATTTCCATTCTACCATCCATAGCTGCTATGCTTTTATCTTTTCCTTTGTCTAAATGCTTTTGAATATTTTCCAATACCACCACAGCATCATCCACCAAAATTCCTATTATAAGCGACATGGCCAGCAGTGTCATTAAATTTAGTGTATAACCTAAAAGCCACATAACTGCAAAAGCTGTTACCAATGAAGTGGGAATGGCAACAATTACAATCAGTGAATTTCTGAAACTTCTAAGGAATAATAGCATGACTAATGAAACCAAAATTACCGCTAAAATTAAATCGAATACTACAGAATTTACAGCTGCTATGGTATTATCGGTGCTATCGTCAGCTATAATAAATTGGGTGCTTGCAGCTATGTTTTGTTCTTCTATTTTTTTGAAAGTTGCTCGCACTAATTTCGATACATCTACAGCATTGGCATCACCTTGTTTTTTTAGTAATAATCCTATTCCATTTTTACCATTATAGCGGCTTATTGATTTAGTTTCTTTGATGCCATCAATAACTGTTGCCACATCTTTTACATAAACCGGGCTGCCTTGAATTGGCATGGCCACTTGCACATTTTTTATATCGTCTAATGTGGTAAATTTTCCTGTTAATCGTACTGAATTATTCTCTGTATTTGTTTGAACTTTACCTGCTGGTAAGTCTAATCCTGAACGATTAATAGCTTCCACCACTTGAAAAAGAGAAACCTTATAAAGTTTCAATTTATCTTGATTTGCTTTTACTTGTATTTCTCTTTCTTCACCACCTAAAATGGTAATTTCTGCCACGCCTTTTATTTGTTGAATTTGTGGCAAATATTCATCTTTCATTTTCTGGTAAAACTCGGTTGCAGGCAAATTACTTGATGCACTAATTGACATAATTGGCAAGTCGTTTGGCGATACTTTACTCATCACAGGACTTAAAATATCCTGAGGTAAATCTTTGCGAATATTGTCAATATATCGCTGCGCATCTTGCATTGTTTTATCTAAATTAGTTCCATATTTTAAATTTGCAATGATAATAGATGCGTTAGGTAATGATTTAGTAACTAAGTAATCTACTCCTTCTAAGTTCGATAAAGCATCCTCTATTTTTCGGGAAACTGAATTCTCCACTTCATTTGGTTCCGCTCCAGGATATACAGTTTTTATTACCACAACTGGCTGATTAAAGTCGGGCATTAATTCATAACTTAAGTTTTTATATCCGATAAAACCCAAAAGAGTAAATACACTAAAAAGTACTATGATAAGTGATGGACGTTTGATTGAAATTTCTGTTATATTCATTTTTCTAGGATTTTATTTAATTGAAACATTTGCATTTTCAAAAAGATTAATAAAACCATTAGTAACCATTACATCGCCTACTTTCAAACCACTTTTTACAACAGATTTATTATTCATTTTTTTCAATACAATAATGTTTTGTAAAACAGCTTTTCCGTTTTTCACTAAATATATTTGAGGTTCATTGGCAGAGCCAATAATTGCTGACGATGGAATAACAATGGCTTGTTCATTTGCCGCTGTTTTATTACCCAAATCATTGGAAGATACTTTTCCTAACATGCCTGATTTTATTTTAAAATCTGGCGTGTTTTTTACCATAAATTGAACAGGAAAACTACTTCCTATATTTGCTTTACTTCCCAACATGGTAGCTTTTGCCGTAAATGAAATTTTGTTATACGCATCGGTATAAACGGTGTAATTGTTATTTAGTTTAAAAAGATTCAGCTCGTTTTCTGGTATATTTACACTAAACTTTAAAATTGAAATATCAGTAATTTGAAGCAAAGGAATTCCTGGTGCTGCAAAGGCTCCTTCTTCACTTAATTTGGCGGTAATTATTCCATTAAATGGCGCTTTTATTGTTGTTTTATTTATTTGTTCAATCAAGGTAGCTTTTTGAACTTTTGCAGCCTTTAAGCCTAACGTTGCTTTCTCTAATTGTATTCCCTGAATGGCATCTGATTTTGCTAAAATGGTATAACGATTTACATCTGCAACTAATCCTTCCAACTGTACTTCTATGGTTTGTAATTGTAGTTTCAATAATGAATTATCCAATTGAATTAATGCTTGACCTTTAGTTACTTGATCACCTAAATCAACCATTACTGAATTTATTTTTCCTTGAATTTCGGCACTTATTTTTGTTTCTTTATTCGGTTCAAACGTTCCTGAATACAATGTTTCATCAGTAATATTTCCTAATTTTATGGTTTCTGTTTGTACATTTATGGCTTGCTCTTTATCGTAATTGTATACTTTTTGAACAGCAGTTTCTTTATTGCTTTTTAGTTTTATAACTACAATGGCCACCATTGCAATTCCTGCAATAATTCCGATTATTTTTTTCCAATTCATATCTTTATTTTATTATTTGTTATTCGTAATTTCTAATTTTTAATTGATAAGTTTCCTGTAAGTTTTTTTAGTTCCAAATTTGCTTTCATGTATTCAATTATTGAATTTAGGTTGGTTTGTTCCGCTTCTCGCAATGAATTATCAGCTAGTATAATGTCTGTAATATTTGCTGTTCCTTCTTGATTTTGTAATAAAGTTTGATCGTAAATTAATTGGGCTAATTGTATTTGTTCTTCTGAAGTTTTAACTGATTTTATAGCCACTAATAGTTGCACTTTTACATTTTGAATTTGCATGTTGTTTTGCTCCGACACTAAATTTATTTGTAACTCACTGTTTTGTAGTTCTAGTTTTTTCTGATTGATTTTTCGTTGAGTAACTGTGCCGTTAAATAGGGGATAGTTTAATTGAATGCCAGCAAAACCTATTGGGAAAAACTTTGAAAATTCGTTTGGTTGTTTGTCATATCCAAAACCTGTAGTTCCATATGTTCCAAATAGATTTATTGATGGAATATATTTCGATTTTTTTAAATTACTTAACTCACTATTTATTATTCTATTTTGTACTTTTGATATGTTTACATCCAAACTATTTGAATTGGTAATTTCTCTGTTTTCTTTACTGTTATTTTCAAAAATTATATTATTTTCAACTGTTATTTTTTGTTCTATTGCAATGCCCATTGCAAACTTTAAAGCATTTAATATTTGCTCTTGTTTGCTGTATATACTTTCTCTTTGTGTATTTAATTGCGCTAGTTGTAGTTTTATTTTATTTACATCGGTTCCTTTTGCTAAAAGCTGCTCTTTTAACAATTGAATATTTTTTAAAAGTTTGTTTGAATTCACCAAATTACCATCTATAAATTCCAATTGATGCTTTAAAATTTGAGCATTATAGTAAAGATTAGAAATATCGAAAAACAACTGTTCTTCTGTTTTCCAATATTGTAAATTACTTAATTCCGATGCTATTTTCGATGTTTGAATTGCTCCATAAACTTGCGAATTATATAAAGGCATTGTTAATGTTAAGTTTGCATTTATATTATGCGGAACACCAAATTGTGCTTCTTTAAATTTACCTTCTGGGCCACCAAATATGGAAAGAGGCATTAATTGATAAGGTAAATTTGTAAAATATTTGTAGTCAGCATTTGCATTTATTTTAGGTAATAAATTGGCTTTAGCTTCTTTGTTTTTCTGCTCGCCTATGGCAATATTATTGCTGCTCATTTTTAAGTTTTTATTATAAACTTGAGCCGAATCTATGCATTGTTTTAAAGTAAAAACTTGTGCGTTTGCAGCAGTTAATCCTATTGCTAAAAGCAATGTAATTAATTTATGTTTGTGAATGTTTACTAACTTCATAGTTAAATTTTTTTTATTTTCTTGTTCCACCGTGTCCACCCAAAACTATTTTCAATATTTTAAGACTTAAATAAACATATTTTATAAGTTGAATAAATGGATTTTGCATTTTTGAATGTGCTGCTTTTGTTATTATTGGTATCATAATTATAAGTATTTAAATTAAATTATTTATTCTGGAATTAACCACCAAAATGGTTTCATTTTTGCTTTGTATATAAATGCATAGTGCAATGTTAATTTTAACCAATGTCCTGCAAGTCCTATATCTCCAAAGGTTTTATTTAAATCTCTTCCTTGTGATTCAGGATATTTTTTATAGTCAGGAACAATTGGAAAAGTTGTAATACTTATTCCACTTCCTTTTGTCATTCCATAACCTGCAGAAGCTATACAAGCAGCTCCCATGTTTCCCATTGAACCTTTATGTTCAATTGAAATATTACCTTTTTTTATTGAATCAATAATGTTTTCAGCAACTAATCTTGCAGTTATTCCTGATGGCATTCCTGTTCTGGGTGGCGATGGAAAAATATCTGTACCATTCTTACTTTTTCTTGGTTTTGAAATAGCATGTGGTGGAGCAAAGGCAATGCCTGGTGCAAAAATATTTGAATAACTTGGGTTTTGATAGGTTTCTGGCCAATCTTGAACCGTCCATTCTTCATAAGGTTTTGTAGAATAATCAGCATCAACAATCATAAATCCTTTGAATAATTTATCAGTAATATCTATTTCGTTTTTATCAAATGCTTTAAATCCATGTCCCGAAAATGATGGAATTAACATGGCAAAATCAAATGTTTCAGATTTGTATTCACCAGCTAAATTTTCATAATATGCTATGCCATTTTCAATTTTTGAAACACCAGCTCCTATAATCCATTTAATACCTCTGTCAGCAAATACCATTTCTACCATTTCACTCGACTTAATGGTGGTTTTACCATAGGTTAATAGCATTCCATCCATTCCAAAATCGCCTAGTTCAAATTCGTTAGATATCCAAGTAAGTTCAACTTTATTTCTAACTCCTAATCTTACTAATTCCTTTTCTACATTTAAAATATACTCAAAAGCAGCACCTTGACAAGTTGCTTTTGCATGGCCGGTTCCAATTAATATTTTTGCTTTTTTTTCACTATTTTTAATTTCAGTAATTAGTTGATGTAAAGCAATTGAAGCATGGTTTGCATGTTCATAGGTACAAACAGAATACGCTTTATTTGTTCCTGGATTCAATCCTTCTGTTAATTCAAAAGCTAATTTTGGTCCCGTTGCATTAATTAAAAAATCGTAGGAAATATTTTCCTGAATACCAGCATCTTCCCCAAATACATATTCTATTTTCACAAATGCTTTTGAGCTAGTATTATCTCCTTCTGGATGAAACGAAACTACCTTACCTTGTTTGTATCCTATCCCTTTTCTTTTGTATAATGGTGCCAATGGAAAATATACTTCCTCCGATTTCATTCTTCCTATTCCTACCCAAATATTTGAAGGAACCCATTGGTAATTTCTGTTTGGTGAAACTACTAAAACTTCGTGTTTTTTTGAAAGTTTTCTTCTTAGATGTGCAGCTGCAGTATGACCCGCTATTCCAGCTCCTAATATGAGTATTATTGACATGATCTTTTTATTCAACTATTTCCACAAAAATTATTTTGTTATTTCTACCATTTTTAAAATTCCATCTAATACTTTTCTACCATCTTTTACCAAATCTGATTGATGACCTGAAAGCTTCCATTTAAGCACTGTAATTCTCATTCCTCCCATAATTATTATTGTTAAAGTTGAAATACCAACAATTTTACTAATTGAACCATCTTCTTGTCCTTTCTTTACAATGCCTTCTATTTGTTTTTGCATCATTTGCATCATTTCCGATACTGTTGTTGACAATTCCTTGTTAAAATGGAAAATACTTTCCGAAAAAATAACAGATACAATGGAAGGTTTTTGCACAAAAGTTTTTAATTGCGATTCAAATAATTCTATTAATAAATCTGATGCTTTACATTCTTTTTTATTTATAATTTTAGAAATTCGGCCTCTCATTTCACTGATAAAATAATTTAAAAGTCCAAGCATTATTTCATTTTTACTTTTAAAATGACGATACAATGCGGCTTCTGATAAGTTAATATCGGCTGCTAAATTTTTTATTGTTAATTCTTGAATGCCAAATTTATCTATTCTATGCGTTGCTGCTTCCATTATCTCAATTTGGCGCTCTGTAAAATTATTGGTTGACATGTTTTTTTTGGTTTGTTAGTTAGTATTCACTTACAAAGATGAATTGTTTAATTACTAAAACAAGAATAAAAACACCAATTTATTAATTGTTGTTGATTATTAGTATTTTAAAATAAAATATAAAAATTAAAACCAAATAGTATTTATTATTTTCAAAACCGAAAATAAATTTATTTTTAAACAAAAAAAGCTTCTTGATTACTCAAGAAGCTTTTATAAAATGGGGTGGAATATGGGGCTCGAACCCACGACCTCCTGAACCACAATCAGGCGCTCTAACCGACTGAGCTAAAACCACCATTTTAATTAAACCACAAATCAAATTTCTTCGTTTTGTTGGGTTGCAAATGTAAGTTTATTTGAAAATAAAACAACACAATTTTAAAAGAATATTTCAAACAATTGGTTCTTAAATAAATGTTCTAAAAACCTGTGTTATATTAAACAAAAAAACCATTGGAAATTGATTTATCCAATGGCTTTTTATTATTTAATTATTTAGAGTCGTTGCATGCAACGTCTTTATCAAGTAACGTCTTTTACTAGTTGCTAGTAGATTGTTTTGTACGTTTTCTATCGTTTTCGTTTAATTGAACTTTACGCAAACGCAACGATTTTGGAGTAATTTCAACATACTCATCGCCTTGAATATATTCCATACATTCTTCTAATGAGAAATTGATTTTTGGAGCCATTCTAGCTTTATCATCAGTTCCTGAAGCACGCATATTTGTTAATTTTTTCTCCTTAGTAATGTTTACAACTAAATCATCCTGACGGTTATTTTCGCCAATAATCATTCCCATATATATTTCATCACCAGCTTCCACAAAGAAGTTTCCACGGTCTTGTAATTTATCTATAGAATAAGCAATAGCAGTTCCTTGCTCACCGCTAATCATAACGCCTGCCATACGGCTAGGTATAACACCTTTCCAAGGCTCAAATGCTTTAAAACGATGTGCCATAATAGCTTCACCAGCTGTAGCTGTTAAAACATTATTACGTAAACCAATGATACCACGTGAAGGAATTTCGAATTCTAAATGGATTAAATCACCTTTAGGTTCCATAATTAACATATCACCTTTACGTTGACTTACTAATTCAATAACTTTACCTGAAACTTCCAAAGGAACGTCTACCGTTAAAATTTCCATTGGCTCACATTTTACACCATCAATTTCTTTTACTATAACTTGTGGTTGTCCAACTTGTAATTCGTAACCTTCACGTCTCATGGTTTCAATTAAAACCGATAAATGTAAAATACCACGACCAAATACTAAATAGGAATCTGCTTGACCAGTTTCTTCAACTCTTAAAGCTAAGTTTTTCTCTAATTCTTTGAATAAACGATCACGTAAATGGCGAGAAGTAACAAATTTACCATCTTTACCAAAGAAAGGTGAATTGTTTATACAGAACAACATGTTCATTGTTGGCTCGTCAATATTAATAGGAATTAACCCTTCAGGATTTTCAAAATCAGCAACAGTATCGCCAATTTCAAAACCATCAATACCCATAATTGCACAAATATCGCCAGCAAAAGCTTCTTCAACTTTTAATTTACCTAAACCTTCAAAAGTATATAATTCTTTAACACGAGATTTTTGAATTGTACCATCGCGTTTTACTAAACTAATAGGTTGGTTTACTTTAATATTTCCACGTAAAATACGTCCAATAGCAATCCTTCCAGTAAATGAAGAATAATCTAATGAAGTAATTTGCATTTGTAAATTACCAATTTCAACGTGTGGTTCAGGAATTTCAGTGATAATATCATCTAATAATGTGGTGAAATCAGTAGTTGGATTTTTCCAATCTCTACCCATCCAACCCATTTTAGAACTACCATATAATGTATGGAAATTTAATTGTTCTTCTGTTGCATCTAAGTTAAAAAACAAATCAAAAACAGCATCATGTATTTCATCAGGACGACAGTTTGGTTTATCCACTTTATTAATTACCACAATTGCTCTTTTTCCTAAAGCCAATGCTTTTTGTAATACGAAACGAGTTTGAGGCATTGGACCTTCAAATGCATCTACTAATAAAAGTACACCATCGGCCATGTTTAAAACACGTTCTACTTCACCACCAAAATCCGCGTGACCGGGGGTATCAATGATATTTATTTTATATCCTTTGTATTGAACAGAAATATTTTTTGCAAGAATTGTAATACCGCGTTCACGCTCTAAATCGTTGTTATCTAGTATTAAATCTCCTTTTTCTTGGTTTTCGCGGAAAAGATTTGTTTGGTGTAAAATTTTATCAACCAATGTAGTTTTCCCGTGATCTACGTGGGCAATAATAGCTATGTTTCTGATTTTTTGCATGTAAAGTCTTTTTTAAAAGGGTGCAAAAGTATGCAATTTAAATTAATAAAAAAAGGTTTCGTCAGTTTCTTAATGATTTAACAACAAAAAGAAATTACAATTTCTCTTTTATTCATATTATTCAACTCTTTCCAATGGTTTAAGCATTAAAAATTTAAACTTATATCATGTAATAAAACTTATATTCAGCATTACTTTTGTAATTGTAAATTTAATAAAATTATAATTTTATGAGTAAATACGTAAGTGCTGAAGAAGCTGTTTCAATCATTCAATCAGGTGATAGAGTGTTTTTACATGGAAGTGCTGCTACACCCATTTTTTTAATAAATAAATTACTCGAAAGATATAAGGAATTAAGAGAAGTAGAATTAGTAAGTATTAGTACATTTGGTGACATTGATTTTGGAAATGTAAAGTATAAGGATAGTTTTTATATCAATTCATTGTTTGTTTCTTCAAATACTCGGGAGGCTGTAAATAGTTCTCAAGGTGATTATATTCCCATTTTTTTAAGTGAAATTCCCATTTTATTTAGAGAAAAATATTTACCATTAGATGTTGCCATTATTCATGTTTCTCCGCCAGATACTCATGGTTTTTGCTCGCTTGGAACTTCAGTAGATGTAGCAAAAGCTGCAGTAGAAACTGCTCAAATTATTATAGCTCAAGTAAATCCAAATATGCCTCGTGTGCATGGTGCTGGTTTTGTTCATGAAAGTAAAATAAGTAAAATGGTTTGGGTTGATGATGAATTACCTGAGGTAAATTATAGTAAAAGTATTTCTCCTGCAGTTGAAAAAATAGGTGAAATTATAGCTGATTTGGTAGAAGATGGTGCAACTTTACAATTAGGAATCGGTGGAATACCAGATGCTGTGTTACGTAAATTAACAAACCATAAAAATTTGGGAATTCATACTGAAATGTTTTCTGATGGCGTGCTTCCTTTAATAGAAAGTGGTGTGATCAATAACAGCATGAAAAAAATTATTAAAGGCAGAATTGTTACCGGATTTATGGTAGGAACCAAAAAATTATATGACTTTGCAAACGATAATCAACTAATAAGTGCATTGGATATTTCGTGGGTTAATGATACTGCAAATATTCGTCAAAATCCGAAAGCTACTTGTATCAATAGTGCCATTGAAATAGATATAACGGGTCAAGTTTGCGCTGATTCAATGGGAACTTACCAATATTCGGGAATTGGTGGTCAAATGGATTTTATAAGAGGAGCGTCATTATCGGCAGGAGGGAAGCCAATCATTGCTTTACCTTCCACCACATCAAAAGGACTTTCAAGAATAGTATCAAGTTTACAACCTGGCGCTGGTGTAGTAACCACACGCGGACATATACATTGGGTGGTTACAGAGTATGGTGCAATAAATTTGTTTGGAAAAAATTTACAACAACGCGCTTTTGAATTAATTAAATTAGCTCATCCTGACCATAGAGAAGAATTAGAAAAAGCATATTACCAAAGATTTTGTTCGTAAAACAAAATTTCTTTGCTATGCAATTCAAACTTTAAGCAAATATTCCTTTTATTTGCAGCAAATAACAAAACAAAAATTAATAATGAGTTACGATTTAGTAGTAATAGGTAGTGGTCCTGGAGGATATGTAGCTGCCATCAGAGCAAGTCAGTTAGGTTTAAAAACTGCAATTATAGAAAAAGCTGAAATGGGTGGTGTTTGTTTAAATTGGGGTTGTATTCCAACTAAAGCGTTGCTTAAATCGGCTCAAGTTTTTGAATATATAAAACATGCTGCCGATTATGGTATAAATGTTCAAGGTGCTGAACACGATTTTGGTGCGGTGGTAAAACGTAGCCGTGGTGTTGCCGATAACATGAGCAAAGGCATTGCATTTTTAATGAAAAAAAATAAAATTGAAATTATTGCTGGACATGGGAAATTGCAAAGTGCAGGAAAAGTAGAAGTTACTGATGCCACTGGTGCTAAAAAAACGGTTGAATCAAAACATATCATTTTGGCAACAGGCGCACGCAGCCGTGAATTACCAAATATAAAAATTGATAATAAAAAAGTATTAGGATACCGCGATGCAATGGTATTGCCAACTCAACCAAAAACCATGTTGGTAATGGGAAGTGGCGCTATTGGATGTGAGTTTGCTTATTTTTATAACAGCATGGGTACCAAAGTTACCATTGTTGAATTTTTACCAACTATTTTACCAGTTGAAGATGAAGATTCAAGCAAAGAAGTAACCAAAGCTTTTAAAAAATCAGGTATTGAAATTTTAACTTCTGCCTCGGTAGAAAAAGTAGATACAAGTGGTGAAGGTTGCAAAGTAACCATTAAAACTGCGGAAGGTTTGAAAGAAATGCAAGTAGATGTAGTGCTTTCAGCTGTTGGAATTCAAACTAATTTAGAAAATTTAGGCTTAGAAACTTTAGGTGTAAAAACCGATAAAGGCAAAGTTTTGGTAGATGATTATTACCAAACCAATGTAAAAGGTGTTTATGCCATTGGCGATATTGTAAAAGGTCAAGCGTTGGCTCACGTGGCAAGTGCTGAAGGAATTATTTGTGTAGAAAAAATTGCAGGGCATCATCCTGAACCTTTAAACTATAATAATATTCCTGGTTGTACTTATAGTTCGCCAGAGGTAGCTTCAGTTGGTTATACTGAAAAAGCTGCTAAAGAAGCTGGTTACGAATTAAAAATTGGAAAATTCCCTTTCAGCGCAAGTGGAAAAGCAAGTGCTGGTGGCGTAAAAGAAGGTTTTGTGAAAGTTATTTTTGATGCTAAATATGGGGAGTTTTTAGGTGCTCACATGGTTGGTGCTAACGTAACTGAAATGATTGCCGAAGTAGTGGTAGCGCGTAAGTTAGAAACTACTGGAATGGAAATTATCAAATCGGTTCACCCACATCCAACCATGAGTGAAGCCATTATGGAAGCTGCCGCTTTAGCTTATGGCGAGTGCATTCATTTATAAGAAATGCGAAGTTCGAAGTGTTAAGTGCGAAATTCTAAGTGCGAAAATAAGTTCGTGGTTGATTAGTATATCAAGCACAAACGAAGAAATATTAATCAAAAAAAGGCTTCGATCGAAGCCTTTTTTGTAATGATAGAAAAAATGATGATAGTAGGAATTATTCCAGCAAGGTACGAAAGTTCACGTTTTCCAGGAAAACCATTGATCAATATTGATGGTAAAACCATGATTCAACGCGTGTATGAACAAGCCAGTAAATCCAATTCATTAACTCATGTAATTGTGGCAACCGATGATGAAAGAATTTATAAGCATGTAGAAAGTTTTGGTGGCAAAGCTGTTTACACTAAAAAAGACCATCCGAGCGGAACCGATAGAAGTTTTGAAGCACTTAAAAATGCTGGATTTGATGCGCAATATATCATCAATATTCAGGGCGATGAACCTTTTATTGACCCTAGTCAAATAGAATTATTAGCAGCTTTGTGCGATGGAAAAACAGAGTTAGCTACCTTAATGATAAAAGTAGATAATCATGAAGTTTTGTTTGACATGGGTGAAGTAAAAATTACTTTAAACAAGCAAAACGAAGCACTGTATTTTAGCCGCATGGTGATTCCATATATCAAAGGAATTCCTCAGTCTGATTGGCATTTGCACCACAATTATTACAGGCATGTAGGCATGTATGCTTACCGCAATGATATTTTGGAAGCCGTTTGTAAATTAGCGCCATCAAGTTTAGAAATTGCTGAATCGTTAGAGCAGTTACGTTGGTTGGAAAATGGATTTAAAATTAAATGTGCCATTACCGAACACGATAGTCATTGCATTGACACACCTGAAGATGTAGAGAAAGTTTTGCGTTTGATGGGGAATGGACGATAGACGATAGTTAATAGACCATAGACAATTGTAATGGCCAATAGATAATTATCAATAATTATGCATAAAAAAGCCATGAATTTTTACTGAAATTCATGGCTTTTTATGCAAATAATAATTTATTCAAAGGTAAAATTCACCGTCATGGTGCCATATTGTTCTTCTGGTCCATCAGCTTTTGGCGAAAACTTAGTTGATAATGCAGCATTCTTAGCTTCGCGTAATTTATCGGCATTCAAAGTAGTAGTTCCTCTTGCACCAGCATCTGCTTTTATGACATTTCCGGCTCTATCTACTGTAATATTTACAACTACAATTCCAACATCTTTGGAGTTAGCAGAAATGTTTGGTTTTTTAGCAACTCTTCTTCCTGTTAAGCTATATTTTACTCCACCTCCATCGGGTCCAGAACCAGTTTCAATACCTTCATTTCCAGAACCAGTTCCACCAATTACGCCATCAGGTTTCCCATCAGGATTTCCTTCATTACCAGGTTCAGTTCCACTTCCATGTCCACCATCATCGCCTGAATTTGATTTCTTTCTAAATAATGAATGCACATCTGCTTTTCTAGGAAGTACTATTTCATCTTTTGGTCTTTCTATGGGTGGAGTAATAATTGGTTTTGCCACTTTTTTGTCATCTGCTTTTTTTGCTATAACATTTACCTCATCAGTACTTTGACTTAATTCTTCAGGAGCAGTTTCACTTTTTATTTCAGTATATGTTTCGTTTGGTTGTGGGTTTTCAACAGGCGTTTCACTGGGTCCACCCATATTTTCTTCCCCTAAAATCATGGAAGTTCCACCATCGGCCCAAGGTGGATTAGGTGGAGTAAGCACAAAAAAGTAAAGTAATAAAAATATAATACCATGAATAAAAATAGTCCCAGCTAGCCCAAGCCAATTGTGATGATTGTTTTCATGATGTAAATAGTATGCTTGATTCTGTTGCATAAGGTAATAGGTAAAAATAAAAAAATTGAATTTTTGTTTGCTAACAAATGTATTAACGAAAAAGGTTTGTTTTTTATTTATTAGTAAACAATTTTATTCAATGTGTATGCTAATAAGAACTATTAAATGAACTTGTTTGCCTTTAAATTTTTTCAAATATTTGATATTCGTTTCGACAAGCTCAACGACCGTGGTCATTGTATTTGCCGAAATGTTATTTTCCTCTGCCTTGAATGATTATAAGCGCTGTGTAAATGAGTATTCTAAAATCAATGGCAATAGAACGATTCTCAATATAAAGAATGTCAAATTGAAGGCGTTCAACCATCTGTTCAATATTTTCGGCATAACCGTATTTTACCATTCCCCAACTTGAAATTCCTGGTTTTACGCGTTGTAAATGTTTGTAATGTGGAGCTATTTTTACTATTTGATCAATAAAAAATTTCCTTTCAGGTCTTGGTCCTACCAAACTCATTTCACCAATCAAAACATTGTAAAATTGAGGTAACTCATCCAATCTGTATTTTCTTATAAAAACACCAAAAGGTGTTCGCCTGGAATCATTACTGCTTGAAAGGGCGGGGCCTTCTTGTTCGGCATTATTATACATGCTTCTAAACTTTAATATATGAAAAGGTTTGCCTTTATAACCAATTCTTATTTGTTTAAATAAAATTGCACCAGGACTGCTTATTTTTACACCAATTGCTACTAATATAAAAATAGGGGAGAGGATGAATAAAACTAAAACTGAAATGCCAATATCCATTCCGCGTTTTATAAATTTTTGCCATTGTGGCATTACATCTTGATTGATTTCAATGAGTGCGGTTCCTACTACGTTTTCTAGTTTAACAGAACCGCTACGCATGTCGTAAGTATCAGGAATAATGCGTAACACCACGTTTTCATCTTCTAATAAATCAGTAATAAAATTAAGTTCTTGGTGGTTATTACTTTCTACGCCAATGATTATTTCTTCAATTTCAAGTTGTAAAATTAACTTCGATAAATCTTTATAATAGCCTAAAAATGGTATGCTATTTATTAGTTTATGATCGTCAATAATACTTTCGTCAATGCCAACATAACCTTTAATTAAAAATCCTTGTGCATTTGTTTTTTCATTTAACTCCTTAACTAAAGCAAAAGTTTTTTCATTATTTCCAATCACAAGTGTATTAAAACCAAGAATTTTTTTCCTCAGTTTTTTGATGATATATGATGCGAAAATTAATCGCTCTGTAACGGTTAATGAAAAATGAAGAAAAAATAATACAAAGGTAGTTGTGTAATAAACTTGATAATTCACCACAGCATCATCTAATAATAAGGCAAAAAACAAAAGAATGACGCCCAATATAGCAATGCTGAATGTTTTTGAAACTTCTTTTAAACGTGATTTCCGCCAAACGTCTTTGTAATTTCCTGCTAAAAAATAAAGAAATACCCAAAACAATGGAACATAAATTAATCCTAAGTAAAAGTTTTTATCTAAAACCACATTCATTTTCCCATACAAAGCAGTTTCTATAAACAGTTTTCTGTAAGCAAAAAACATAGACCAAGCTATTGCAGCAGCCAATGCATCTAATAAAACTAGAACAACTAAATATATTTTTCTGTTACTTTTCAAAAATGTATTAATTTAATATTGTCAATAAATAAATGGGTATTATCTATTAATGGTTCTCCACTTTTTTGAACCATAAAAAATATTTGAAATTTAGTTCCAGCACCATTTTTCGCTATTTCAGTACCTATTTCTAATGATAAATCTAAATATAATTTTTTCCATTTTCCATTGGTAGATTTTGCATTAAAAACTTCATAAGCTTCTTTTTTAATATTAGGATTGATATAAATTGGATTTATACCAATTGAGAAATTACTGTTACACTTGTAATCAATTTCTAAAAACAGCGATATGCCATTAGCAGGCAAATTACTGAGTTCTTTAGAAAAATAAAACAATTGATATGTAGAATCTGATAATATAAATTTTGCACTGTTATTATTTATTTTCCATGCATCTATGTCATTTACCTTGGCTATACTATCTCCTTTTTTTGGATTATAAATGGTAAAGAAACTTGAATTACCATCAAAATCTTGTAACAATGGAAACTTGCAATTTGGTAAATAAGAAACTACTGGAGAAATGGTATCACTGCCCAAATCATTTAAAGGTAATATGGTATCATAATCAGTAAAAAATGGATATAGTAATCGTTGATCATCTTGTCCACTTCGTTTAACGCCTGTCCTTAATTTAATATTATACTTGTCTTTTTCTGTTATTGGAATATAAGTTGGCAAACCAAATGAGCCTTTAAATTCATTGTTTTGAAAAAGCCAAACATCTACAATATCTTCAGTAGTATCACCTTGAGTTAATAAATTGGTATTTAATTTAAATTCTTTCACGTAAATATAGGAAGGAATGGTTGATTTTTCAACTGAACAAGCCATTGCTAATAGCAACAGCAATAATACAAAATGATGTTTTTGAAACGTAAACATATATGGGCAAATGTACTATAAAACCTTAAAAAGCCTAAAGTGAAAAGCTAATTTTACTTAATTAATATCATTGTCAAATGTTTTTACTAATAAGTTGCTTAAAACCCTAACTAACGCTTGTGTTTTTGTAAATCTGCTATAATTCTATGGGCTACTTCTATGGCTTGGTAATTATCGTAATAGGTGCGTAATCTCAATGATTGGTGCGTTATATTTTGTGCAAAATGTTCCAACTCACGTTTAATCATTTCGTTGGTGTTTTTACCAGAATTTCTTAAAATTTGTTCTTCTTGTGCTTCGTTTATTTCATCGCTTGAATTAAGCAATGAAATACGGAAATTTGTTAAATCAAATCCGTAAGTTTTATTTTTCTGAAAAAATCTGATTTTATTTCGTTGTTCCGATTTAAAACTTCCGCCCACCATATTATATACACAACCATTGTCAAATTCTAAACGAACATTTATAAAATCAACAGTGTCACTGTGCATACAAGCAGCAGTTGTTCTAACTTTTAACACATTAGCTTTTACTATGTTCAGCACCAATTCTAATTCATTTAACAATAAATCAAAAACTAAATCTTCGGGTGAAAGGTTAATTACATGCTGGTCAAATTTTGAAGACTCAATGTATAATGGATTAGTTAAAAGTTTTTTTAGTAATTGAAAATTAGGGTGAAATCTTTCATACCTACTCACATGTAATTGAATATTTGCTTCATAAGCAAGGTTTGCTAATTCTTTGGCTTCATCTAAATTTTCGCTCAATACTTTATCTACAAATACGTGTCGGCAACTTTCAATGGCTTTTAGTGCATATTTATAATGCGTACCAACTGGTGAAAGTATATCAATTGCCTGGGTATTTGCTAATAAATCAGCATAAGAATCAAATTTTTTCAGACCAAAAGTATTGCTGATGTATTCGCTACTTTGCTCATCGTGGTCGTAAAAACCAACCAATCTAAAATCTTTTATTTCTAAAATCTTTTCAATATGTTTTTTACTAAGTTCGTTAGCTCCGGCTATGCCAATTTGAATCATTGTTTAACTGATTAAGTTTGATAATTTGATTATTAAATCAAAAACAAAATTAAGGGCAAATGACATTCATAATTTTTTTTGTGCTTTCAAACTGTAAACAGCGACATTGTTTTAAACCTCTAAATTGAACACTTTATGCAAATTAGGGTGTTTGTGTATAGTAGTTTGAAATGTTCACACTCTAAATGTTTTTATTTAAAAATAAGTAAATGCCATTATCAAATGCTTCCTTATTTTGCAAAGCAATAATGGAAGATACTTATAAAGATAGAGGCGCCCGAAAGCGATTAATACAAGAACTGCGAACCAAAGGAATAGTGGATGAAAAGGTATTATCAGCCATGTTAAAAATTCCTCGCCATTTCTTTATTCAATCGGAATTTAGATCACATGCATACCAAGACAAAGCATTTAAAATAGATGCAGGTCAAACCATTAGCCAGCCTTATACCGTAGCTTACCAAACGCAACTTTTACAAATAGAACCAGGCGATAAAGTATTAGAAGTAGGAACTGGTTCCGCTTATCAATCAATTGTTTTATTAGAATTGGGCGTAAATTTATTTACCATTGAAAGACAAGAAGAATTGTTTAAAAAAGCACATGCACGCATTTCAAAATTTGGATACAAAGCAACATGTATTTTGGGCGATGGAAGCAAAGGATATATTGAAGCGGCTCCTTACGATAAAATTATTGTTACGGCTGGAGCACCAGTTTTACCGGATTCATTAATTAGTCAATTGAAAGTGGGTGGGATTTTAATAATTCCTATTGGCGATAGTAAAATTCAAAAAATGCACAGTATTGTCAAAACATCGTCAACTACTTTTGAGGAAATAACTTTAGAAAATTTCAAATTTGTACCTTTAATAGGTGAACAAGCTTGGTAGTTTTTTGATTTGTGAAATGTGATTTTTGATATATAAAAAAAGGCGTTTGTTATAATTAACAAACGCCTTTTTTTATTATTAATTTAGCTTTATGCTTCTAAATCTTGAATGTCTAACATGCCAATTGGTTTGCCATTTTCAGTAACCAAAATAGTATCTACTTTTGTTGATTTAAATAAACCTGCAGCTACATTTAACAATGCATCAGACTCAATAGCGATTGATTGATTGTAAGTAAAATCGCCCATTGTTTTATTTAAAACATCTCTACCATCTGCTATTAGTTTTCTACGCAAATCACCATCAGTGAAAACACCTTTTAAACTTCCGTCAGCGTTAGTAATGGTAATAGCACCAAAACCATATTCAGTCATTTTTACAATAGCTTCAGCTAAATTAGTATCAGCAGAAACAATAGGATTTACGCCATTCAAAGCTTCTTTCACTTTTACAGTCATTAAACGCGTATCTTGAATAAATTGGTCGGTTCCAACTGTTGTAAAATGATTTTCAGTTAACTGTTTCATAATTTTTAAAGGAACAGTAATGGTGTGAACACCTAAATTTAGTGCATTTCTAATATGCTCCATAGTTCTTACCGATGAGAACATTACTTTAGTATCATAACCATAATGATCAACAGCATCAATAATTTGTGCTACTAAATCTAAAGCATCATGTCCTTGGTCTTGCAAACGACCAACGAGTGGGCAAACATAAGTTGCGCCAGCTTGCATAGCCATATAAGCTTGTTGTAAGGTATATACCAAATGCACATTTACTAACATTCCTTCATTGCGTAACATGCGGCAAGCACGAACACCTTCTAATGAAACAGGAATTTTGAAAACAGTTTTTTTAATATCTAAACCTAAGTCTAATTGGCGTTGTGCTTCTTTTAAAATATCTTCTGCAGTATCTCCCAATGCTTCAATTTGAAGTACTGGAACAATTTTCGACAGTTTTACAATCATGCCATCAATGTCGGTAATACCTTCACGTTGCATAAAAGTTGGAGTGGTAGTTAAACCATTCAAAAACCCTAATTTAAAGGCTTCTTCAATCTCTTTCAGATTGGCTGAATCTAAATATAATTCCATTGATTATTAGTTTGTTTGTTTAATTTTTAATTGGCAATATTATCAATTTTATTAAATAAATAATATTTATATTTTATTGTAAAATGAATCTGATATCTATCAAATCTTTTCACTAAAAAATCCACTTACTAATTCGTAAATGGATTTTTATATTTTAATAGCTAATTATTAAACCGTTTTTGATCTGTAAGTAGTTTTTGAAGCGCCAGCACCTTTGCTATTTGTTTTTGGTGTGGTGTTTTTAGGAGCAATGGTTTTTGGAGTAGCAGTTTTTTTTGCAGCTACTTTTTTAGGTTTCTCCTCTTTACTTTCTAACTCTTCCTTTTCTTCCGAATCAGTATTTTCTTCTTTTTCAGCTTTTACTAAATTAGCAAAGTCAACAATTCCGATTAAGGCATTGTACCAAGTAAAAAACTTTTTGATATCGCTATCATATACTCTTTCACTGTCTAATTGAATTAAATCAATTAAAAATTTACGTTGTAATTTTGCATCATCTTTTGCAGTTGGAACATTTCCAGCTGCATGTGCTTTTTGTAAAATTTCCGATAATTTAATATCGCCATCTACCGCATACATGCTAATGTCTTCCAATATACTAACTCTGTCTTGGAAACCAGTTGCAAATTTTTTATTAGCACCAATTGTTTCTAAAATCAATCCGTTTTTTGTACGGCCAATAATTTTGTGTAATCCACTTTGGCCTGATACTGCTACAATATCTTTTAATTCCATTAAATCTTTAAATTTTTATTATTGTGCGAAAGTATCATATTATTTTAGAATAGGCACATAATATAGCAGGTAATTTTTTTATGACAATTTTCAGTTGTATAAATTGCTGTAAGCAATGGCATTGCATTTTCATACAATATTATTTAGATAATTATTTTTACAAAACGTTTTTTTTACTATCATTGCAGCCCTATTAACTGCCCGGATGGCGGAATTGGTAGACGCACTAGTCTCAAACACTAGCGAGCAATCGTGCCGGTTCGACTCCGGCTCCGGGTACTAAGTATACTGTGAAGGCCAGTAAAATAAGGGTTTTTCAAAAACTATTGTACAAAACTACTGTACAACTTAAACCATTCGTCAATATGACGGATGGTTTTTTTTATGCTTTTAGTTTTATAATAAACTTTTGATTTTTATTATTACAATAATAGTGCTCAAGGTATCTATAATGTTGATTGTAATTTAGTTACTAACAATTGAGTTAATAAGTTTAAAAGATATTATGTTAAGTAGAATTTATATTCGTACCATAAAAATTAATCAAATGACTATCAATAAATTTTACACAGAGAAAGAAATCTCAAAAAGGCTCAGAATAACCATTCAGAGTTTATGCAAACTAAGAAAAAACAACAATATTGATTTTATAAAAGTAGGTAATTCAGTTAGATACCCTGAACATGTATATAATGGAATACTATTAAATCCAGTTTTTGCTGTACATAAAACCAGTTTAAATGCAGAGACAGTTTAAGCTGTTACCCTCTTTCACTTCTTTTTTTATCTTTTACTATTTTAAAACCTACAACTTTCTCTAATATATTAACACACCTATTGTATTATTAGGCCAGAATTATGGCGTCTAATGAGCTTAATATTTATATGTGAAATGTCTAACTATAGCTAATTAGATTAGGTCCTATTCCCATCTCAAATCACTTCATAAAGTTTTTCTTTATAAAGCATACGTTTTATTTATACACTTTTTAAAACAGGTTTTTTAAAACTAAGATACATTTAAGGCATATAACAAGTTTAAAATAAACAAGAATTTTAAATTTAGGCTTGTTTTACGTCATACAAGAACTTTTGGAACTCTATAAACAAGGTGTTTATATCGCCTACGTTACCTAGCACTTCTTTAGCATCTTCTAAAGATTGGTATTTTATTTTTAGTAAATCAGGTAGTTTCTCCTGAGCAAGTTCATCAACGCCAGTTTCAATGTATTTGCTTAGTACAAATTCTATGAATTCTTTTTGTTTATCATTAAGTATAGCAAAGATTGTTGCCTGTGATGCAGCTACACGCTGTTCTCGTGTTAAAGAGTTGTAGTTGCCATTAAAAACGTATTCTAATA
The DNA here is from genome assembly GCA_947456185.1 of Bacteroidota bacterium. Classification (GTDB taxonomy): domain Bacteria; phylum Bacteroidota; class Bacteroidia; order UKL13-3; family UKL13-3; genus JAAFJM01. The sequence goes on from CANGPW010000040.1 coordinate 23,486, forward strand.
CATCAAAGAGGTCACTCTTTTCCATATTGACTAATTGCTGTACAATCATTAAATCGCTTTTAGGAAATCCAACTTCTTCTAATTTATCCAAAAGCACTTTTCTCGTCATTGGTTTGCTCCAAAGTGTTCTTAATTCTTCTTCGCTTTTAAAGAGGTTTGGCAACTCTCCAAACAAGTTATTTAAAAACTCTTCTGATGATATTGGCCTACCGTCTGCACTCCAAAATGAAGTGGCAATCATAGATTGTATTTCACGCTCTTTACCATCACGCAATTTTATTTTAATTTTTTGCTGTCTATTGCATCTACAATTAAATTCTCCGCAAATTCTACAAGGTTCTTTTGGAGCTTTTTCACATGTACAAGGACTTTGGTTACAAACTTCGCAAGGTTGTCTAGGTTTTCTTGGTTCGCCTTGCGTTTCTGGCTCTAAAGGTTCTCCATCCCATTCAGGGTCGGCAAAGTGATGGTAAGCGTCTACATAATCATAAATGGTAAAAAACTCTTTGCCATCAAACAAACGTGTTCCGCGACCTACAATTTGCTTAAACTCTATCATGGAGTTTACTGGTCGCATTAAAACAATGTTTCTTATATTTCTTGCATCAACACCAGTAGATAGTTTTTGCGAAGTAGTCAATATGGTTGGAATCGTTTTTTCATTGTCTTGAAATTCACGTAAAAACTGTTCTCCTATATTACCATCATTGGCAGTAACACGCACACAATAGTTTGGGTTGGTGCTTACCTTAAATTGGTTTACCAAATCACGAACTGCAGCTGCATGGTCTTGTGTAGCACAAAAAATAATAGCTTTTTCTTTTTGATTGGCTTCGTCCATATATATTTGAACTCGTTTTGCCTCTCTTGCTTTTATTTCAATAATTCGGTTAAAATCGCCTTCTGTATAGGTTTTACCTTCTTCTATTTCACCTTCTATTATTTGGTCATCGCTGGTGTAGATATAATCATCTAACGTTGTGCTGATACGCTTTACCTTAAATGGTGTTAAAAAACCATCATTAATTCCTTCTTTTAGCGAATATACATAAACTGGTTCACCAAAATATTTATAAGTATCTACATTGTCTTGCCTTTTAGGAGTAGCAGTTAAACCTAACTGAACAGCTGGAGAAAAATATTCTAGTATGCCTCTCCAGTTTCCTTCATCATTTGCTCCACCACGGTGGCACTCATCAATAATAATAAAATCAAAATAGTCTTTTGGATATTGTCCAAAATTGAATTGTTCCGAACCGCTTGTTAAATCTGGTTCTGCTGCAATTGATAAAGGTGGTTCTGCTAAGTTAACAGATTTTGTAGCTTTGGTACTTGCAGTCATAAAGCTTTGAAAAATGGTAAAGAAAATACTACCGTTGGTGGGCACTTTTCCACTTTTCTTTATCTCGCTTGGTTTAATGCGAACTAGTGCATCTTCTGGAAATGCAGAGAATGAATTAAAAGCTTGGTCAGCTAATATGTTTCTATCTGCTAAAAATAATATACGAGGTCTGCGACTTCCATCACGTTTTAAATTCCAACGTGTTTGGAACAACTTCCAAGCTATTTGAAAAGCTATTGCGGTTTTTCCTGTTCCAGTAGCTAGGGTTAATAAAATACGCTCTTTACCATTTGAGATTGCTTCAATGGTATTGCGAACCGCTATTTCTTGATAATAGCGCAATTGCCAAGTTCCACTTTTATCTTCAAAAGGAACATCAGCAAATTTTAAACGCCATTCGTTTATAGGGTTATAAATAGCAACTGCCTGCGTGTTGTTTCCTGTATAAGTTTTATTCCAAAGTTCATCTGGTGTAAGGTAATTTTCTACCAACCCTTCTGCACCA
>CANGPW010000041.1 GCA_947456185.1 Bacteroidota bacterium
AGCACTGTAAAATAATTTACAATGCTTTTGGAACATGTTTAGTGGTCCCTGAAGGACTCGAACCTTCGACCTACGGTTTAGAAAACCGTTGCTCTATCCAGCTGAGCTAAGAGACCATTTTTTGCTCTATCCATCACGCTAGGCGTGATAAGAGACTATTTTTTTTAGTTTAAAATTAATTTCAAACTTATTCGAACCTTCGTCCGCTAGCTAGCGGATTAGAAAACCGTTGCTGTATCCATCACGCTAAGCGTGATAAGAGACCATTTTTTTTATTTATCCATCACGCTAATTGTGATGAGAATTTTTTTTTAGTTTAAAATTAATTTCAAACTTATTCGAACCTTCGTTCGCTGACTAGCGGATTAGAAAACCGTTGCTCTATCCATCACGCTAAGCGTGATAAATAAATATTTAAAATAAATCCTTGCAATTGCTGCAAGGATTTATTTAATTTCTTATTCTGATATTACTTCAACTTTAATAGTAACTGAAACTTCACGATGTAAGTTTACAATAGCTTCGTAGCTACCTAAAACTTTAATATCATTAATTTCAATTTTACGTCTATCTATATCATAACCTTTAACTTTAAGTGCTTGTGCAACTTGAAGTGGAGTTATTGAACCAAATATTTTGCCATTAGCGCCTGCTTTTGTTGCAATTGTAATAACCATTTCGTTCATGCTTGTGCTAGTAGCCAAAGCATCTGCTTTCATTTTTTCACGCTTCATTGCGCCTTGACGGTTATTTTCTTCCATCATTTTAATATTTCCTGGAGTAGCTAAAATAGCCATTCTTTTAGGGAATAAATAATTGTTGGCATAACCATCTTTAACCATTACTACTTCACCTTGTTTACCAACGTGTTTCATGTTTTCTTTTAAAATAATTTTCATCTCTGTATGTTCTCCTTCAATTTAAATTATTTAATCATATCTCCTGTAAAAGGCAATACTGCAATGTGACGAGCACGTTTTACAGCTTGTGATATTTTACGTTGGAATTTTAATGATGTACCTGTTAATCTACGAGGTAAAATTTTACCTTGATCGTTTACAAATTTCAATAAAAAATTAGCATCTTTATAATCAATATATTTGATACCATTCTTTTTAAAACGACAGTATTTTTTGCGTTGAGCAGCATCTGGCGTAGTATTAAATACTGACGAACCAGTATACTTTTTTTGTGGTTTTGCCATTACTTTTTAGCCTCCTGTTGTTTAGTTGTGTTTTTACCTTGATTAAATTCACCATTGCGCTTACGCACATTGTACTGAATTGAATGTTTGTCTAACACAGTTGATAAAAAACGCATGATACGTTCATCGCGTCTGAAAGCTAATTCGAAGGTACTTACAAAAGAAGCAGGTGCTTTATACTCATAAATATGGTAAAAGCCAGTCGTTTTCTTTTGAATAGGGTATGCCAATTTGGTTAACCCCCAGTTTTCTTCATGAATCAGCTCTCCGCCATTTTCCGTAATTAATTTACGGTATTTGGCTACAGCGTCTTTCAGCTGTTCTTCAGAGAGTACGGGTGTGAAAATAATCACAGACTCATAGTTGTTAAGGACAACACTCTCTACTTTTGTTGATTTTGTTGTTTTTGTTGCCATTTTAAACTGTTATTTTTTTAAAAATTTAGGGCTGCGAAATTATCATTTTTATTAATAAAAACAAGCATTTTTTTCAAAATAATTTGTTTTTGCATAAATATTTCATTTTGTTACAAATAACTTTTTGGATTTTGTAATCAATACTTTTTTAAACATTTTAAACAGTAAAAAAGCTGCCTAGAATTTCTTCTAAGCAGCTTTTTTCTTGATATTATAATTTACTTAATCATCACCTTTTGACGATAACAGCGCTTCGTATTCTTCTTTACTACCTACAACTAATTTTTCATAATCACGTAGTCCAGTTCCTGCAGGAATTAAATGTCCAACAATTACGTTTTCTTTTAATCCTAACATCTTATCTACTTTTCCATGAATTGCAGCTTCATTCAGAACTTTTGTAGTTTCCTGGAATGATGCAGCACTCATAAAGCTTTGAGTACCTAATGATGATTTGGTAATACCCATAATCACTTGCACTGCAGTTGCCGATTCAGCATCACGTACTTCAACTAAGTGTAAATCTTTACGTTTTAATTGTGAATTTTCATCACGTAATTTTCTAACACTAATAATTTGTCCTGGTTTGTAATTAGTTGAATCGCCTGCTTCTAAAACAACCTTTTTATCAAAAATCCAATCATTTGTTTTCTTGAATTTGAATCTGTCAACAGTTTCACCTTCTAAGAACAAAGTATCACCTGGATCTATAACTTCCAATTTTTGCATCATTTGGCGTACAATAATTTCAATATGTTTATCTGAAATTTTTACTCCTTGTAAACGGTAAACTTCTTGAATTCCATTTACAATATAACGCTGAACTGATAAAGGTCCTTCAATTCTTAAAATATCTTGAGGACTAATTGAGCCATCAGATAATTGAGAACCTGCTTTTACGAAATCGTTTTCTTGAACTAAAATGTGTTTAGATAATGGCACCATGTATTTACGGCTTTCACCATCACGTGTTGTAACCATAATTTCTCTGTTACCACGTTTAATACCTCCAAAACTTACTACTCCATCTATTTCAGTAACTACTGCTGGATTACTTGGATTACGAGCTTCAAATAATTCAGTTACACGAGGTAAACCTCCTGTAATATCACGTGTTTTACTTGCAACTCGAGGTATTTTTACTAAAATTTCACCAGGTCCAATAGTTTTTCCATCTTCTACTACTATATGAGCTCCAACAGGAATATTGTATTCTTTTAAAGGATTACCTTTTTTATCGTTAACAATAATTGAAGGTGTTTTATTTTTATCTTTCGATTCAATAATAACCTTTTCTTTATGTCCAGTTTGTTCATCACTTTCTTCTTTGAAAGTAATGTTTTCAATAATTCCTTCAAACTGTAATTTACCTGGAAATTCTGATAAAATTACTGCATTATAAGGATCCCAAGAACAAATAACATCACCTTTGGCTATTTTAACTCCATTTTTTACTTGTAAATGAGCTCCGTAAGGAATGTTTACTGTAATTATTGGATTACGAGTAACTTCGTCTAATATTCTTATTTCTCCCTGTCGACCAATAACTGTATCAAAAATACCATCATCAGTTTTCATTTCTACTGTTCTAATTTCTTCAAATTCTAAAATACCAGCAAATTTAGCATTCATTTGGCTTTCATTTGCAATATTAGATGCAGTACCACCTACGTGGAAAGTACGTAACGTTAACTGTGTTCCTGGTTCACCAATTGATTGAGCAGCTATTACACCTGCAGAATCTCCACGTTGAGCCATTCTACCAGTAGAAAGATTTCTACCATAACATTTAGCACAAATTCCTAATTGAGTTTCACATGTCAATGCTGAACGAATTTCAACTATTTCGATTGAACTTGCTGCAATTTTTGCTGCAATTTTCTCAATAACTTGTTCACCAGCAGAAACAAATAACTCACCTGAAATTGGGTCATATACATCATGTAAACTAGTTCTTCCTAATACACGTTCGTATAAACTTTCAACTACTTCTTCGTTATCTTTTAAAGCACTAATTGGAATTCCACGTAATGTTCCACAATCTTCCTCATTGATAACTATATCTTGAGCTACATCATGTAACCTACGAGTTAAATAACCTGCATCTGCAGTTTTTAAAGCTGTATCGGCCAAACCTTTACGAGCTCCGTGAGTAGAAATAAAGTATTCAATAACGGATAAACCTTCTTTAAAGTTAGAAAGAATTGGATTTTCAATAATCTCTCCAGTTCCTCCACTTAAATTCTTTTGTGGTTTGGCCATTAATCCCCTCATACCACCTAACTGACGAATTTGCTCTTTAGAACCACGAGCTCCAGAATCCAACATCATGTAAATAGGGTTGAAACCTTGGTTATCGTTTTTCAATTGAGTTAATAATGTGTCAGCTAAACGAGAGTTGATACGCGTCCAAATATCAATTACTTGGTTATAACGCTCATTGTTTGTAATAAAACCTTGCTCGTAATTGCTCCAAATTTCTGCTACTTCGGCTTGTGCTTCTTTAACAAATTTTCCTTTTTCCTCAGGTATCATTACATAACTTAAGTTAAATGACAATCCGCCTTTAAAAGCAAAATGGAAACCAATTTCTTTGATATCATCTAAGAACTTAGCACATTTGTCCATACCACATTCAGCTATCACAGAACCAATAATATCTCTAAGATTTTTCTTAGTCAATAATTCATTGATATAACCATAACCATAAGGAACTACTTGGTTAAATAAAATTCTACCAACTGTAGTTTCAATTGATTTATTTACTAAGTCGCCATTTTCAATGATGTTTACTTTACATTTTACAAATGCATGTAAATCAATTTTACGTTCGTTATAGGCAATAATAGCTTCATCAGGTGAGTAAAAACTTAAACCTTCACCTTTTACAGGATGTTCTGGAGTATGTTTTCTACCTTTAGTAATATAATATAAACCCAAAACCATATCCTGAGAAGGAACTGCAATTGGCGCACCATTTGCTGGATTTAAAATATTGTGAGGAGCAAGCATTAATAATTGTGCTTCTAAAACTGCTGCATTACCTAATGGTACGTGAACAGCCATTTGATCCCCGTCAAAATCGGCATTAAAACCAGTACAAACTAATGGATGTAATTGGATTGCTTTTCCTTCAATTAATTTTGGTTGAAAAGCTTGTATACCTAATCTATGTAAAGTAGGAGCACGATTTAGTAAAATAGGATGTCCTTTTAATATATTTTCTAAAATATCCCAAATTACAGGCTCTTTTCTGTCAACTAATTTTTTAGCCGATTTTACTGTTTTTACAATACCACGTTCTAGTAATTTACGAATAACAAACGGTTTGAATAATTCAGCAGCCATGTTTTTAGGAATACCGCATTCGTGTAATTTTAATTGAGGACCAACCACAATTACCGAACGACCAGAATAATCGACACGCTTACCTAATAAATTTTGACGGAAACGACCTTGTTTACCTTTTAGCATATCGCTTAAAGATTTTAAAGGACGGTTACCTTCAGTTTTTACGGCACTTACTCTTCTTGTATTATCAAATAATGAATCTACTGCTTCTTGTAACATACGTTTTTCGTTACGTAAAATTACTTCAGGAGCTTTTATTTCCATTAAACGTTTCAAACGGTTGTTACGAATAATAACACGTCTGTATAAATCATTCAAATCAGATGTAGCAAAACGGCCACCTTCTAATGGAACTAAAGGACGTAATTCAGGTGGAATTACAGGTAATATTTTAACTACCATCCACTCAGGGCGATTTTCACCACTTTCTTGAGCAGAACGGAATCCTTCAATTACTTTTAAACGCTTTAAAGCTTCTGCTTTACGTTGTTGACTAGTTTCTGTACTAGCTTTAATACGTAAATCAAAACTCATTGCATCAAGGTCAACGCGACTTAGTAAAAACCAAAGAGCATCTCCACCCATTTTTGCAATAAATTTGTTAGGATCTTCATCATCTAAATGTTGGTTGTCTTTTGGCAACGAATCAAGAATATCTAAATATTCTTCTTCCGTTAACAAATCGTTCATTAACACACCATCATTTTGCTTCAAACCTGGCTGACAAACTACATAACGTTCGTAGTATACCACCATGTCTAATTTTTTTGTAGGCATTCCTAATACATAACCAATTTTATTAGGCAATGAACGGAAATACCAAATATGAGCAACAGGAACTACCAAATTGATATGTCCCATGCGTTCACGTCTTACTTTTTTCTCCGTAACCTCAACACCACAACGATCACAAACAATACCTTTGTAGCGAATACGTTTGTACTTACCACAATGACATTCATAATCTTTTATTGGCCCGAAAATTCTTTCACAAAACAATCCACCCATTTCAGGTTTGAATGAGCGGTAGTTAATTGTTTCTGGCTTTGTTACTTCACCATGCGATCTTTGTAAAATAGATTCTGGCGATGCCAATCCTATTCTGATTTTTGTGAAATTGCTTTTTAATTTTTGATCTTTTTTGAAAGACATATATTTCGTTTGAAATTTTTAAAAATTGAAATTTGTTAGTTTTATAAAAAAAGTAATTGAGTCCCGCGAATTTGTGGGACTCAATACTTAAATAATTTATTCTAACGTTACATCTAAACCTAATCCTCTTAATTCATGTAATAATACATTGAATGATTCTGGAATTCCAGGTTGTGGTAAATTATCACCTTTTACAATTGCTTCATAAGCTTTTGCTCTACCAATAATATCATCCGATTTTATTGTTAAAATTTCTTGTAAAATATTTGATGCACCATAAGCTTCTAAAGCCCAAACCTCCATCTCTCCAAAACGCTGGCCTCCAAATTGAGCTTTACCACCTAAAGGTTGTTGAGTAATTAATGAATATGGACCAATAGAACGAGCATGCATTTTATCATCAACCATGTGACCTAATTTAATCATATAAATTACACCTACTGTGGTTGGTTGATCAAAACGTTCACCGGTTAAACCATCATATAAATAAGTTTTACCCCAATCAGGAATTCCAGCTTTACGTGTAAACTCCAATACATCATCATCAGAAGCACCATCAAAAATTGGTGTTGCAAATTTTAAACCTAATTCAATACCAGCCCAACCTAAAACAGTTTCGTAAATCTGACCTAAATTCATACGAGAAGGTACACCCAAAGGATTCAAAACAATATCAACTGGCTTACCATCTTCTTGGAACGGTAAATCTTCGTCACGTACAATACGTGCTACGATTCCTTTATTTCCATGACGACCAGCCATTTTATCACCTACTTTTAACTTACGTTTTTGAGCAATATATACTTTAGCTAATTTTAAAATACCTGTTGGTAATTCATCACCTACGCTAATTGCATATTCTTTACGTCTAAAGTCAGCTAATACTTGGTTTATTCTGTTTTTGTAATTTGATAAAATTTGTTTGATTAAATCATTTTTCTCAGCATCAGTACTCCAATTATTAGCATTTACATTAGTAAAATCAACTTCTCCTAAATTTTTCATGGTAAACTTAGTTCCTTTCGAAATTAATTCTTCACCATAAACATTCATTACACCTTGACTCGTTTTACCAGTTAAAATAGTAAATAATTTTTCAACTAAAATAGATTTAATTGCTCCTCTATTTTTATCGTGTTCTTCGTTTAATTTTGCAATTTTTGTTTTATCTTCTGCCTTACCTGCTTTATCTTTTTTGATACGAGCAAATAATTTTTTCTCAATAACAACACCTGCAGTAGATGGAGAAGCTTTTAACGAAGCATCTTTTACATCTCCAGCTTTATCACCAAAAATAGCACGTAATAATTTTTCTTCAGGTGAAGGCTCAGTTTCTCCTTTTGGAGTAATTTTACCAATTAATATATCACCATCAAAAACTTCACATCCTACTCTAATTAAACCATTTTCGTCCAAATTACGAGTTGCATCTTCGCTAACATTTGGAATATCATTTGTTAACTCTTCTTCACCGCGTTTTGTATCTCTCACTTCTAGTTCATATTCAGTAATGTGAATAGAAGTAAAAATATCTTCTTTGGTAACACGTTCGCTAATAACAATTGCATCTTCAAAGTTATTTCCTTGCCAAGGCATGAAAGCAACTTTTAAGTTTCTACCAATTGCCAATTCACCACCTTGTGTAGCATAACCTTCACACAAAACATTACCTTTTGTAACTTTTTGACCTTTTTTAACAATTGGTCTAAGGTTTATACAAGTATTTTGATTGGTTCGTAAGAATTTAGTTAATTTATATGTTTTAGTATCTGTAATAAAGCTAACCAACTTATCAGATTCTGTTTGTTCATAACGAATTCTAATTTCATTACCATCCACATACTCTACAGTTCCATTGCCTTCAGCTAATAATAAATTACGACTATCACGAGCAATTTTTCCTTCTAATCCTGTACCAACAACTGGAGCCTCAGGACGTAATAAAGGAACTGCTTGACGTTGCATGTTAGATCCCATCAAAGCTCTATTTGCATCATTATGTTCCAAAAATGGAATCATACTTGCAGCAATAGATACAATTTGATTTGGAGCAATATCCATAAATTGTAATTTATCAGGTTCCACCATTGGAAAATCTCCTTCAAAACGTGCTTTTACTTTTAAATCAGTAAATAAACCTGTTTTAACATCATATTTTGCATCTGATTGAGCAATAACCATTCCTTCTTCATCTTCAGCACTTAAAAAAGTAACTGGTTTTCCAACAGAAACAATTCCATTTTCAACTTTTAAATAAGGAGTTTCAATAAAGCCCATGCTATTAATTTTCGCATGAACACATAGTGAAGAAATCAATCCAATATTTGGTCCTTCAGGAGTTTCAATAGTACACAAACGACCATAGTGGGTGTAATGTACGTCACGAACCTCAAAACCAGCTCTCTCTCTAGAAAGTCCACCTGGCCCAAGGGCAGATAATCTTCTTTTGTGAGTAATTTCAGCTAATGGATTGGTTTGATCCATAAATTGAGACAATTGATTTGTTCCAAAAAATGAATTTATTACAGATGATAAAGTTTTAGCATTTATCAAATCTTGAGGAGTAAAAACTTCGTTATCGCGAATGTTCATTCGCTCACGTATTGTTCTACTCATACGAGCTAAACCAACACCAAATTGAGAATATAATTGTTCGCCAACAGTTCTTACACGTCTGTTACTTAAATGATCAATATCATCCACATCTGCACGTGAATTAGATAACTCAATTAAATATTTTATTATAGAAACAATGTCATCTTTTGACAACACACGGTTATCTAATGATTCATTTTTGTTTAATTTTCTGTTGATACGGTAACGACCAACCTCACCTAAATCATAACGTTTATCAGAAAAGAATAATTTTTCAATTACACCACGAGCCGTTTCTTCATCAGGTGGATCTGCATTACGTAATTGTCTATAAATATGTTCGTGAGCTTCTTTAGCACTATTTGAAGTATCTTTTTGTAAAGTATTTAAAATAGTTGCAAACTCATTGTGATTGCTTTCATTTTTATGTAAGATGATGTTTTTAACTTCAGCTTCCAAAATCATATCAACATGGCTGTCTTCAATTGTAGTATCGCGTTCTATGATAACTTCGTTACGTTCAATTGATACCACTTCACCGGTATCTTCATCCACAAAATCTTCCACCCAAGTTCTAAGCACACGAGCTGCTAATTTGCGGCCTAATACTTTTTTTAAACCTGCTTTACTTACTTTAATTTCTTCAGCTAAGTCAAATAAGTTTAATATATCTTTATCGGATTCGTAACCAATAGCACGTAGTAATGTGGTAACTGGAAACTTCTTTTTTCTATCAATGTATGCATACATAACGTTATTTACGTCAGTTGCAAATTCAATCCAGCTTCCTTTAAAAGGAATTACTCTGGCTGAATATAATTTTGTACCATTTGTATGGTATGATTGTCCAAAAAATACCCCTGGAGAACGATGTAATTGTGAAACAATAACACGTTCAGCTCCGTTGATACAAAAAGTACCACTTGGAGTCATATAAGGAATAGTTCCTAAATAAACATCTTGTACAATAGTTTGAAAATCTTCATGTTCAGGATCATTACAGCTTAATTTTAATTTAGCTTTTAAAGGAACATTATAAGTCAAACCTCTTTCAATACATTCTTCAATTGAATAACGTGGTGGGTCAACAAAATAATCTAAAAATTCTAAAGTAAATATGCTACGAGTATCGCTAATTGGAAAATTTTCCTGAAAGACTTTAAAAAGACCTTCATTAGCTCTACTTTCAGAAGTAGTATCTAACTGAAAAAATTCTCTAAAAGATTCTAATTGAACATCCAAAAAATCTGGATAATCAATAACTTGTTTTACCTTGGCGAAGGTAATTCTACCCTCTGGTGTTATAGTTCTGTTAGTCAATGTAATATTTTTTTTAAATTGAGAACGATATCAATTATATGTAAATTCATTTTTTAAGGTTGAATAAAACCGAAAAAAATCGTTTGAAAAACGATCTAAAAAAAGCAAAAAAATAGCTTTTTTTAAAATGCAGAATTGACCCGCAGCAAATTGCTGGGGTCAAGTCTGTAATTTAGTTGTTGAAATTACTTTACTTCAACTTCAGCACCAGCTGCTTCAAGAGTAGCTTTTAAGCTTTCAGCTTCTGTTTTATCAACACCAGTTTTGATTGCTTTTGGAGCACCATCAACTAATTCTTTTGCTTCTTTCAAACCTAATCCAGTTAAGTCTTTTACCACTTTAACTACATTTAATTTAGCTTGACCAGCACTTTTCAATATTACATCGAAAGAAGACTGCTCTACTGCTTCTGCAGCAGCAGCAGCAGGTGCAGCGGCAGCAGCAGCTGCAGCAGCAGGCTCGATGCCATACTCGTCTTTTAAAATTTTTGCTAATTCATTAACATCTTTCACTGAAAGGTTAACTAATTGTTCTGCGAACGCTTTTAAATCTGCCATGATTGTATTGTTTATTTTTGTTTTTTTTGATTAATAAATTTATTTAATTCTGAATTATTCAGGACGCTCAGATAACGTTTTTACTAAGCCTGCAATTTTTCCTCCGCCTGAAGCTTGTAATGCACCAATAACATTTTTAGCCGGACTTTGTAATAAACCAATGATTTCACCAATAAGCTCATTTTTAGTTTTAAGAGCCATTAATGTTTCTAATTGATTGTCGCCAATAAATATATCAACGTCAATTGCTGCACCTTTTAAATAAGGAATTGCTGTTTTTTTGCGGAATGCTTTAATTGCCTTTGCAGGCTCTTTCATTTCGTGGCAAAACATAAGTGCAGTATTTCCAACTAGGGTTTCACTTAATTTACCAAAATCTCTACCACTGCGTTCCATCGCTTTTTCAATCAATGTATTTTTTGCAATTTGCATGGTAATACCTGATTTGAAAAGTTCACCGCGTAATAGGCTTGTTTGTTTAGCATTTAAACTAGCTACATTAGTTACATAAATATTCTTAAACTCGTTAAATAAACCAGCCAAGTTATCTATCACTTCATTTTTTTCGTGTTTTGTCATAACTGTTGTTTTATAAAATTAAATGCCAGGAATTGATTTAGTATCTACTGAAAGACCAGGGCTCATGGTACTACTTAGGCTTACACCTTTTAAGTAAGTTCCTTTTGCTGCCGATGGTTTTAATTTGTTAATTGCTGAAATTAATTCAACTGCATTTTCAAATAATTTTTGTGGTTCCATTGATGATTTACCAATTGATGCGTGGATTGCTCCTTCTTTATCAACTTTAAAATCAATTTTACCAGCTTTTACTTCTTTTACAGCTTTTCCTATTTCCATAGTAACTGTACCTGATTTAGGATTTGGCATTAAATTACGAGGTCCAAGTATTCTACCTAGTTTACCTAATTTAGCCATTACCGAAGGCATTGTTACAATAATATCAATGTCAACCCATCCTTGCTCAATCTTTTGGATATAATCATCCAAACCTACATGGTCTGCTCCAGCTTCGCGTGCTTCAGCTTCCTTATCAGGAGGTACCAATGCTAATACACGAACGTCTTTTCCAGTGCCATGTGGTAAACTTACCACACCGCGTACCATTTGATTGGCTTTTTTAGGGTCAACTCCCAAGCGTACATCAATATCTACAGATGAATCAAATTTAGTATAAGAAATTTCTTTAACTAATTTTGACGCGTCAGACAAAGTGTATTTTTTGTTTATCTCAATTTTCTTGAGAACTTCTTTTCTTTTTTTGCTGATCCTTGCCATTGTTTTACTTTCTAAAAATTAATTTTAAAATGGACTATCACCCGTAACGGTAATGCCCATAGAGCGAGCTGAACCTGCTACCATTTTCATGGCTGATTCTACTTTAAAGCAGTTCATATCTTGCATTTTATCTGCTGCTATATCACGTACTTGATCCCAAGTTACTGAACCAACTTTCTTACGGTTAGATTCAGCAGAACCACTTTTGATTTTTGCAGCATCCAGCAATTGAGAGGCTACTGGAGGTGTTTTAATGATAAAGTCAAAAGACTTATCACTATAAAATGAAATTACAACTGGTAATATTTTACCAGGTCTATCTTGGGTACGAGCATTAAATTGCTTGCAAAACTCCATGATATTTATACCTTTTGAACCTAATGCAGGTCCAATTGGGGGTGCAGGGTTAGCGCTTCCGCCTTTTACCTGCAATTTTACATATCCTACTAATTCTTTTGCCATTTTTGTTTATTTATAAAAATTACTTTTTGGTTAGCCCATATTGTTGATCGTGGAAAGCAGCATCAATAATATTTCTTAACTTCAAGCAGTTATTTTACTTCTCTTTTTCTACTTGTACAAAGTTTAACTCTAACGGAGTTCTTCTTCCAAATATTTTTACCATTACTTTTAGTTTCTTTTTCTCCTCACTTACTTCTTCAATCACACCATCAAAACCGCTAAATGGTCCATCTATTACTTTAACAGTTTCACCAACTATAAATGGTTCATCCATTACTTCTCCTTGTTCACCAATTGCATCTACATTTCCTAAAATACGAGCAACTTCTGACTGACGTAAAGGAACGGGTGTAGATTTACCCCCTAAAAAACCAACAATTCCATTGATTGATTCTATTGTGTGTCCAACTTCTCCTACTAATTCAGCTTGAATTAATATATATCCTGGTAAATATGCTTTTTCTTTAGCTACTTTTTTACCATTTTTAACGGTATATACTTTTTCTGTCGGAATTAATATTTGTGGTACATGAACACTTAAACCTGCTCTTTCAAGCTCAATTTCAATTTGAGCTTTTACCTTTTTTTCTTGTCCGGTAATTGCTCTGGCTACATACCATTTATATTGTTCTTGTATCATTTTTTTTGATTTGTTTACTTAAATATTTGGTAAAAAAATCCTAAACCGCCATTACTAATTAAATCCATGATGAAAATTACAAAAGCAATTAATAATGCAGCAATCATAACTATGATAGTGCTTTCTTGTAACTCACCCCACGTAGGCCAAGTTACTTTGTTCATTAATTCATCAAAAGATAATTTTACGTATTCTTTAATTTTATTCATAGTTTTTTGTGTTTACAATATTACTTGTTATCACTTTAATATTTAGCAGGAGTGGAGAGATTCGAACTCCCATCAGCGGTTTTGGAGACCGACATTCTACCCTTGAACTACACTCCTAAATTTCAAAATGTATATAGACAATAAATTTTGGGCAGAAACGAGTTCTACCCAAAATTCAATTGTTAATATAATAAAAAATATTATTTTAATATTTCAGTAACCTGACCAGCACCTACTGTACGACCACCTTCACGAATAGCAAAACGTAAGTTTTTTTCCATTGCGATTGGGTTGATTAATTTTACAGTAATAGTAACGTTATCACCAGGCATAACCATTTCCATTCCTTCAGGTAAAACTACTTCACCAGTAACATCTGTTGTACGGAAATAGAATTGAGGACGGTATTTGTTAAAAAATGGAGTGTGACGTCCACCTTCGTCTTTTGATAATACATAGATTTCAGCTTTGAATTCAGTGTGAGGCATTACTGAACCTGGCTTGCAAATAACCATTCCTCTACGGATAGCTTCTTTATCAACACCACGTAATAATAAACCTACGTTATCACCTGCTTCACCTCTATCAAGAATTTTACGGAACATTTCAACACCAGTAACTGTAGATGTTAATTTTTCTGCACCTAAACCAATAATTTCAACACCTTCGTTTGAGTTAATAATACCACGCTCAATACGACCTGTAGCAACAGTACCACGACCTGTAATTGAGAATACATCTTCAACTGGCATTAAGAAAGGTAATTCAGTTAAACGAGGAGGAACTGGAATGTATGAATCTACTGCATTCATTAAATCCATAATTTTAGCAACCCAAGTAGCATCACCATTCAAACCACCCAAAGCAGAACCTTGGATAACTGGAATTTCATCACCAGGATATTCGTATTTGTTTAATAAATCACGGATTTCCATTTCAACGATTTCTAATAATTCCGCATCATCAACCATATCCACTTTATTCATGAATACTACGATTTTTGGAACACCAACTTGACGAGCTAACAAAATATGTTCGCGAGTTTGAGGCATAGGACCATCTGTAGATGCAACCACAAGGATAGCACCATCCATTTGAGCAGCACCCGTAACCATGTTCTTAACATAATCCGCGTGACCTGGACAATCTACGTGAGCGTAGTGACGATTTGCAGTTGAATATTCAACGTGAGCAGTATTAATTGTAATACCGCGTTCTTTTTCTTCAGGAGCCGAATCGATAGATTCGAAAGAGCGAGCTTCTGACAAACCTGCATCACTTAATACTTTAGTGATAGCAGCAGTTAATGTAGTTTTACCGTGATCTACGTGTCCAATAGTTCCAATGTTTACGTGTGGTTTACTACGGTCAAATTTTTCTTTAGCCATGATTTTATTTTTTTTAGTTTATTGTTTTTAATTGCACCAAAAGCCCCTTATGGAGCTAGTTTATTTTTTTTGAGCTGTTGAAGAGAATTGAACTCTCGACCTCTTCCTTACCAAGGAAGTGCTCTACCCCTGAGCTACAACAGCTTGTTTATATTTAATGTTGTAGTTCTTTATAAATTCAACATTCGTTAAATTGAACTTCTTAACTCTCAATTTGTTATTCCGAAACAAACAAATAAATGTCTATTTAAGATAAATTGTTTTATTTTTTGACATCACTCAATAAAACAATTTATTAGAGCGAGAGACGAGGCTCGAACCCGCGACCTACAGCTTGGAAGGCTGTCGCTCTACCAACTGAGCTACTCTCGCTTATAATATTTTTGGTGGGGAGAGAAGGATTCGAACCTTCGTAGATTTCTCAACAGATTTACAGTCTGTCCCATTTGGCCGCTCTGGTATCTCCCCTTATTACTATAAGGGTATAATAATAATGAGCCACTTGCCGGAATCGAACCAGCGACCTACTGATTACAAATCAGTTGCTCTACCAGCTGAGCTAAAGTGGCTTATAGTTTATATTTAAAAAAGATACTGGTTATACCTTATTTTCAACTTAAATATTATACTCAAAAATGTAAAGAACTTTATTTTGTTCGTTTTTTCGGACTGCAAATGTAGTGTTTTTATGCAAATTACAAACAGGTATATAAAAAAAAGTGTTTTTTTTTCGATAAGTATTGAAAAACAATGACATTTTTATTTTTTTGAATTGAAAACAATACTCCTAAAAGCCAAAAACCAGTAATTTAAAATAATAAAGCCAACACTTTTAATGTTGGCTTTATTATTTTAAAGAATTTAGATTTTTTCTTGAATTTTTTCTTTTTGTTTTTTTACCTGAGCAATAATTTTATCAATTACCAAATCAACAGCAGTTTCAAAAGTATTGCTATTTTCCTTGGCAAAAACTTCCTTGCCTCCAACAATTAATTTTATTTCCACTGTTTTGTTTTCCTTATGTTCGTCTTTTTCTAGTCTTAAATATACCATTATGCTATCTATTCCATCATAAAAAGTTTTAGTTTTTTCTACTTTTTTAGTAATTAAATTTAGCAGTTTTTGATCTGCATCAAAGTGGATTGATTGAATGTTAACTTTCATAATTTCGATTTTTTTTGAATTGTTAAGAATGAATATATTTATTTTCTAGGGTGTTTTTTGTAAACTTCCTTTAATTGCTGAATGCTATTATGAGTATAAATTTGAGTTGCTGCTAAGCTTGAATGGCCCAAAAGTTCTTTAATTGCATTTAAATCAGCACCTTTATTTAGTAATTGTGTAGCATATGTATGCCTTAAAACATGAGGGCTTCTTTTAGATAATGTAGTAACTTGACTTAAATACTTTTTTACAGTATTATAAATAAATTTTGGATAAAGTTGTTCGCCTTTATTGGTTAATAATAAAAATTGATTTGAAAAATCTAATTTCTTATTTTCAATATTATAAGTTTTTATGAGTGCTAAAGTTTCAGAGGTAATTGGAATTATTCTTTCTTTATTCCTTTTTCCTAAAACCTTTATTTGTTTTTGAAAAAAATCGATATTTGAATTTTTTAAATTTTGCAACTCTGATAATCGAACGCCTGTTGAATAAAACAAATTAATCAATAATTTATCTCTCAATCCTTCAAAATTATCACTGAAATGTCTATGAAGATTATTATCATCCAATAAATTATCCATTGCTTCTAATTCAACAAATTCTGGTAAACGTTTTTCAACTTTAGGTGATTGAATTTTTTCTAAAGGATTTTTTTCAATAATTTGTTCTCTTAATAAAAAATTGTAGAAAGATCTTAGGGTAGAGATTTTGCGCCCAATTGATTTGTTTTTAATTCCTTCATTTATCATATGAACCAGCCAACTTTTTACATGCTGGTGATTTATATTATCAATTAAATTTATTTGGTAAATATGAAGTAGATAGTTTTCAAATTGTAATAAATCGTTCTGGTAACTAATTAAAGTATGTTTCGAATGTTTTTTTTCAAACTCAACAAATTGTAGAAATTGTTTAATTAAATTACTCAAATTCATACGAACGAAATTAGCTATTATAATTACAAAATCAAATAAAACTTATTTTTATTTAGCTCAATGATTATGAATCAATTCAATTGTTTTAAAAAAAATTCATCTTACAATTTAACCACAAATATTAGCTTAATTCAATTTTATTTCTTGTATTTTCCAGTTTATAATACAATTTTTTAAAGTATTGATTTCTTTGCTTCTCTCCTACTCCACTTATTTGAATTGATTTTTTTATTAAATTTTTTAACCATTCTTCTGCTTCATTTACAAATAAAGAATTGGTAGTAGTCATCATATTAAACGTATTATAACTTACATAGGAAATTTTAGTGTTTCCTATGTTTGCCACAATGCTATTATTACCAACCATTACTTCACTTTGATACATGGTAAAGTTTTCTTTTCCACTTAATAATTTGCTGCTATTGACACACATTTTTACTAATAAATCCATTTCATTTTTAATAGAATCACAGATGGCTAAAGCATCTTTTTTATCTTTAAAAAATCCACTTTCCCAAAAGTACTCTACTTGTTTAATTGTTGAATTAAAGGAATCTTCAGTCCATATTTCAATTGAGGTGGTTTGATTATAATAATAGGAAATATCTTTTGCCATTTGAACCAATTCTGGTTCAATTAAGGTTGGTTCGTAATTTTTATTGATAAAATCAACATCGCCTAGAATGGTTTTTAACCAATAAAATAGTTTGAAATTAATGAGTATTTCATCATTAAAATGATGCCAAATTGGAACATCGTCAGCTGAGTATAAAATTGTGTTTTCTGATCTGGAACAAATAGCTTTTAAGTTTGATAATATATTTGCAAGCCAATTTTTAAAATTAACTTTATTGTGTTCCAATAAAGTAAAATCAAAAGTGGCTTTATTGCTATAAAGCTCCACTTCATCGTCAAATTTAATTTTATACGTTTTACAAAGAAGGGCTACCTCTTCTATGTTGAATAATTTTTCACCTCTGATACGCCTATAAGCACTATCAACGCTTAAATTTAATACATCAGAAATACTTTGTACTAAAATTTCATTTGATGGAAGAACTGTCTTTATTTTATTGATTAGCTGATCTTGAATATTATTGATTGCTTCTTGCGCCATTTTTTTTAATATTTAATCATTAAAGCTGCATTTATTTTTGGCAAAATATACAAAACATAAATACTTTTTTGCAAAAAATGCAAATAATTTGAATACTCACAATAAAAATCCTTCAAAATTACATTTTATACTAAACTTTTTAATTAGTTAAATACAAATCAATTATTTCCAAAAAATATTAACCAACATATTTGCTCCGTAAAAACATACGAAAATTATTATGAAAAATTTAAAAACCTTAAGTAAACAATTAATCTTGTTATTATTATTAACTTTTTTTGTTAATGAAGGAAATGCTCAATCAGTTAAATCAATTGTTAAACCAAGTGTAATTATTCTGAACGCAGAAAGTAGAGGATTACCAAATGACGCAACCCAATTAGGAAACATTTTAAGATCGGAAGTAGAAAAACTTGACGACTTTGATGTAACTGACAAGTACGATGTGGCTTATTTAATAGAAAAAAACAAATTGAATATTTCAAATTGCTATGGTAAAACTTGTTTGCTTGAAATAGCAAAAGTTATTCCTACAGATTATATCATTACCGGAGGAGCTGAATTAATTGGTCAAAATATTACTGTATCAATTAGGATGATTAATGTACAAAAGCAAAGCATTGAAAAAACAACTACGATTGAGTTCAATAATATGCCTGATGAAATAAAATCTATGTTTAAAATTGCTGTTCAAACCATGTTTAACAAAACAGTAAATCAAGACTTACTAATTTTGTTAACCAAGCAAAATAATTTTGAGAATACATTAAATAACCCAAATAAAAATAAAATAAATTTGCAAGGCCCCCGTTTTGGCTTTATAACTGTTTTAGGACAAGACAGAAAAACACTTATTGCAAATAAATTAGATGGAGGTTATGAAGTTAATCCTTTGTTTTTTCAGTTCGGTTATCAATTTGAAAAACAGTATTTGAACGAAGGTAATTTTCAAGCATTATTTGAAGTTATTCCTATGATTTCGGGACTTGAGCAATCTATGTTTATACCAAATCTTGCTATATTAAATGGATTTAGAAACAGTAAAAATGGATGGGAATTTGCTTTTGGACCTACTATAAGTATTTCAAAACAATTAGATGGATATGAAGATGCAAATGGTAAATTTATATCAGGAAAAGATCCTATAACAAATAATTCAGAAACTAGAATGGATAGCAGAGGCGATTCACGTTTAACAGGTTCACTTCTGCTAGCTTTAGGTAAAACCTTAAAAAGTGGAAAGTTAAATATTCCTATAAATTTCTGGTGTCTGTTCCCTTCTACAGAGGGAATTACAAGATTGGGAGTTTCGTTTGGTTATAACACAAAACCATAGTACAATAAAAAACGGAAAATTAATTATTAAAAAAATAAAAACATGAAAAATTCAATTTTAACCGCATTAACAATTCTATTTTTTAGCTTAAATATATGTTTCTCACAAGATATTATTACAAAGAAAAATAAAGATTTTATTCAAGCTAAAATATTGGATTCAAATGCTACAGAAATAATTTATAAACAGTTTTTTAATCAGGATGGACCTACCTATGTAATTTTAAAAACTGACTTATTGAAAATTAATTATGAAACTGGTAAATTGGAAGATTATAAAGATTTTATAACACCACCAGTTCAAAATACTGCAACTGCGATTGAAAAACAATACATTGATTCAATAAATGATGTTAATAAAAGTAATTCTCAAAATATAGAAAGCAATTCTTTTGATGAATCTTTAAATTTAAATTGGGGAGATAAAATAGTCAATAATAAGCCAAATGGAGAAAGAGATGCAGAAAAGCATTATGACGGTTATCGTACAGCAGGAACAGTTACTTTTCTTGTTAGCGCAGTTCCTTTTTATGGTATTATTTGGGGGCTTGCTCCCACAATTATATGTTCAGCTATTCCTCCAGCTGAAGAAAACTTAAACTACCCAAACGAAAACCTAATGAAAAATCTTACTTATAAAAAAGCTTACACTAAAAAAGCTTATCAAATAAAAAAAAGAAAAATACTGAAAAATTATGGTTATGGAATTTTATCAGGAACGGGGGCAGCAGTTGCATTTTTATTATTTGTAATTTTTACTTATTTCCCTTGATTTTATTAATCTTTCTAAAAGTTTTCAAAAAAGTCATTATCAATTATTTGTTAGTGACTTTTTTTGTAAAAGTTAGAATTGAGATTTTATAGCTTTTTTATTTATTAGCAAAATATAAATAAATGTTTACAATTATATAATATTAATACTAGTCATTGAAAACATATAATTGCGCAAAAATTAGCCTAAATTATGTTTGGATTAGACCCAACCTTAACATTTCTATTGTTAGCATGCTTAACTGCTGCATGTGCTTTTGAGTTTATCAATGGATTTCACGATACTGCAAATGCAGTGGCAACAGTAATTTACACAAATTCTTTAAAACCTTGGATTGCGGTAATATGGAGTGCTGTTTGTAACAGTGTAGGTGTGTTTGCAGGTGGAATTACTGTAGCAATGGGAATTAGTTATTTAATTCCAATGGAAGTTTTAGCTGATCCAAATATTTACCATAGTGTAGCATTAATAATGGCATTATTACTTACAGCTATTATATGGAATTTAGGTACATGGTATTATGGAATTCCTTGTTCAAGTTCACATACTTTAGTTGGTAGTATTTTAGGTGTTGGATTAGCCTATTCATTTATAGCCGAAAAAAGTGGAAATTATGTAAATTGGAGTAAAGCTGGTGATATTGGATTAAGTTTATTGGTATCACCAATTGTTGGTTTTGGTTTAACCATTATGCTAATGTATATTTTAAGATTAAGTGTTAAAAATAAATCAATTTTTAAAGCACCAAAAACTAACGATCCACCACCATTGCCAATAAGAATGATTTTATTATTAACATGTACAGGTGTTAGTTATAGCCATGGCAGTAATGATGGTCAAAAAGGTGTTGGATTAGTAATGCTTATTTTAATTGCAATTGCACCTAGCTATTTTGCAATTAATTCAAAAGTTGATTTACCAAAAGTAAAACAAGAAATTACGGTTATAGATGCTATTATAAATAAAACAATTGTTACACAAATTACAAAAGAAGACAGCTTTGAATTAGCAAAAGTAATTTCAATTTCAAGTAATATAAGTAATGTAATCAATTCAAAACCTATTATTGATTTAAATGTCAGTGAAAAATTTGAGGTAAGAAACAATGTTATTAAACTAAGTAAAGAGATTGAAAAATTAGAAAAAAATAATACCATTGCTTTAAGTGGAGTTGATAAATTAAGTTTAAAATCATCTATTTCTGGTGTAAAAGAAATTACAGAATATTCACCTAGTTGGGTAATTTTTATGATATCAATTTCATTAGGTTTAGGAACTATGATTGGTTGGAAACGAATTGTAAAAACTATTGGCGAAAAAATAGGTAAGCAGCATTTAAATTATGCTCAAGGAGCAACAAGTGAGTTAGTAGCAGCTGCTACAATTGGAATGGCTACTGCATTTGGATTACCCGTAAGTACTACACAAGTTTTATCATCAGGAATAGCAGGTAGTATGGTGGCAAGTAAAGGATTGAAAAACTTACAAGGTGGAACCATTAAAAATATAGCCATTGCTTGGGTTTTAACACTTCCTGTTACAGTAATATTATCTGGAGTATTATTTTTACTATTTAGAGCAATGGCAGGTTAATATTTTTGGTTATATTTATCAAAAAATAATTTATTGAAAGCTCATCAAATACAGTCTAAATGGCTGTATTTTTGTTTTTTAAAATCACCTATTTTTAAAATTCAAGTCAACTATTCATCGATTGGTTTTGAATAGTGCCAAATATTCACGCTATTTGATTTGGAATTAATATTGACGAATACGTTTTAATATCAAAAAACAATCATATTTCTTAAATTAATAAAGCCTTATGAATTTAAATAATTTCACGATCAAATCGCAAGATGCCGTTCAAGAATCTTTGCAAATTGCTTTAAAAAACGAGCAGCAATATATTGAACCAGCCCATTTATTATTAGGATTAATTCAAACTGATGAAAACGTAATTTCGTTTTTATTCAAAAAATTAAATGTTAACCAATCTCGAATAGCATCTGCATTGGAAGCAATAGTAAAAAGCTATCCCAAAGTTTCTGGCCAAAGCCAACATCTTTCTAATGATACTAACCAAGTATTGCTTAAAGCGCAAAGTTACCTGAAAGAATTTGGCGATGAGTTTGTTTCGGTTGAACATATTTTATTGGCATTATTAGATGGAAAACACCAAATAGCTATATTATTAAAAGATGCTGGTGTAACTGAAAAAGAACTAAAAGCAGCAGTAAAAGAATTACGTGGGGGACAAAAAGTTAATTCACAATCAGCCGAAAGTCAATATAATTCATTGAATAAATATGCGAAAAATTTAAATGAATTAGCACAACAAGGAAAGTTAGATCCTGTAATAGGCCGTGATGAAGAAATTCGAAGGGTTTTACAAATTTTGAGCCGCAGAACAAAAAATAATCCTGTATTGATAGGCGAACCTGGTGTGGGAAAAACCGCCATTGCCGAAGGCCTAGCGCATAGAATTGTAAATGGTGATGTTCCTGAAAATTTAAAAACAAAAAAGATTTTCTCGTTGGATATGGGTTCTTTAATTGCTGGCGCAAAATACAAAGGTGAGTTTGAAGAGCGATTAAAAGCAGTAGTTAAAGAGGTTATAGATGCTGAAGGTGAAATTATTTTATTTATTGATGAAATACACACCTTAGTAGGCGCAGGTGGCGGTGGTGAAGGGGCAATGGATGCTGCTAATATTTTAAAACCAGCATTGGCACGTGGTGAATTGCGCAGCATAGGTGCGACTACTTTAGCCGAATACCAACGCTATATTGAAAAAGACAAAGCGCTAGAAAGACGTTTTCAAAAAGTATATGTAGAAGAACCAGATACTGAAGATGCCATTTCTATTTTACGCGGTTTAAAAGAAAGATACGAAGTTCATCACAAGGTGCGTATAAAAGATGATGCAATTATAGCAGCAGTAGAACTTTCGCAACGTTATATTTCAGACAGGTTTTTGCCAGATAAAGCCATTGATTTAATGGATGAAGCGGCTGCAAAATTACGCTTGGAAATAGATTCGGTTCCTGAAGAATTAGACCAATTGGATAGAAGAATTATGCAATTGGAAATAGAAAGAGAAGCCATTAAACGTGAAGGTGACAATGAAAAGGTAAAAAATTTAGCGGAGCAAATTGCCAATTTACAAGCTGACAGAAATGATTTAAAAGCAAAATGGCAAAGCGAAAAAGTAGTAGTTGATGGCATTCAAACTACTAAAAAAGAAATTGAAAATCTAAAATATGATGCAGAACAAGCTGAGCGCAATGGAGATTTTGCTCGCGTTGCAGAAATTAGATATGGTAAAATTAAAGATGCTGAAAAACGATTAGACGAATTTAAAGCCAAACTAGCCGAAGCACAAAATCATTCGCCTATGGTGAAAGAAGAAGTTACTGCTGATGATATAGCTGATGTAGTTGCTCGTTGGACAGGAATTCCGGTTACAAGAATGCTACAAAGTGAGCGTGAAAAACTGTTGAATTTGGAAGAAGAATTGCACAAACGTGTGGTTGGACAAGAAGAAGCAATAGCTGCAATTAGTGATGCCATACGCAGAAGTAGAGCTGGATTGAGTGATCCTAAAAAACCAATTGGTTCATTTATATTTTTAGGAACTACTGGAGTTGGAAAAACAGAATTAGCAAAAGCCTTGGCCGAATTTTTATTTAACCAAGAAAGTGCTTTGGTTAGAATTGATATGAGCGAATATCAAGAAAAACATACTGTGAGTCGATTAATTGGAGCGCCTCCAGGATATGTTGGTTACGAAGAAAGTGGACAATTAACAGAGGCCATTCGTAGACGTCCATATTCAGTGGTGTTGTTAGATGAAATTGAAAAAGCGCATCCCGATGTGTTTAACATATTGTTGCAAGTTTTAGACGATGGACGCTTAACCGATAATAAAGGAAGAACAGCCAACTTTAAAAACACCATTGTGATTATGACTTCTAATATTGGCTCACATATAATTCAAGATAGTTTTGAGCAAATGGAAATTGAAGAAAGCGATAAAGATGCCATAACAGCCAAAGCTAAAAACAATGTGATGGAATTATTGCGCAAGCAAATTAGGCCAGAGTTTTTGAATAGGATTGACGATATCATTATGTTTACTCCGCTTAACCGCGAAAACGTTAGACAGATTGTTAACTTACAATTTGAAGGTTTAAAAAGCACTTTATTACACCAACAAATTGAATTGAATATTACCGATGAAGCATTAGATTGGTTGGCCCAACTTGGTTATGATCCTCAATATGGTGCAAGGCCTTTAAAACGAGTAATGCAACGCAGAATTTTAAATGAATTATCGAAAGAAATTTTAGCAGGAAATGTAAAAAAAGATTCAACTATTTTAATCAGTTTAGATGCTCATCAACAGTTTGTTTTTGAGAATAAATAAAAGAAAAAAATATGCAACATCTATTTAAAATCCTTAAATTGCGTACTAAAAAAATAAAATGAATAAAATTACTATCACACTTTTTAGTTTAATACTTGTATTTGCGGCTTGCAGCAAAGAAGCTGGACCAACAGAAGATAAGTGTGCCGGCAAGTTTGCTCCAAGTTCAGTTACTAATTTATTAATAAGTATAGACCAAGACAAACACATGGGTTTGGCATCTGTAGCTGAAATTGAAAAAAATCCTACTGAATATCCATTACTAGATTCTGTAAAATATCCTGCAGCGTATGCTCATATCAACAGAATTACTAAGACAATTTTAGACAGTGGTGGAGTTTATTCAAAAGATGATTTTGAATGGAGGGTAAAAATTATTAATAAAGATATTTTGAATGCTTTTTGCACTCCAGGAGGATATATTTATGTGTATACTGGTTTAATAAAATACCTTGACAATGAAACACAATTAGCTGGTGTAATGGGTCACGAAATTGCTCATGCTGATAAGCGCCACAGTGCTAATCAAATGGTAAAAAATTATGGTGTTTCAGCTTTAGTTAGTATTTTATCTGGTGGAGGACAACCAGGTGCTTTAAGCACTTTGGCTACTCAATTAATTGGACTTTCATTTAGTAGAAGTGACGAAACTGAAGCTGATAAATTTTCAGTAAAATATTTAAACGGAACAAGTTATGATGGCAGAGGTGCTAAATACTTTTTTGAAAAATTAATTGCCGCTGGACAAACAGGTGGAACACCTGCGTTTTTAAGTACACACCCAAATCCTGAAAATAGGGTTGCTGATATTACTG
>CANGPW010000042.1 GCA_947456185.1 Bacteroidota bacterium
TTATATTTTAAAAATTTTTGGAAAATAACTTGTATAAAATGCTAAAAAAACTACTTTTGCGCTCCCACAAAACGGTGCAGTAGCTCAGTCGGTAGAGCAAAAGACTGAAAATCTTTGTGTCGGGGGTTCGATTCCCTCCTACACCACACTAATGGAAACAAGACCCTTGTAAACGAATAGTTTACGAGGGTTTTTTGTTTTTGGTTTGTGTCGGGGTACACTTTGGGGGCACGTTTGGGGGCACGTTTTTAAATGCTATAAAAAATGTGCAGCCATAGGTAATGCCTGTCAGTTCGAGCGGAGTCGAGAACCTTTTAGTTTAGGTTAGCCAAAGATAAATGCTTGCCTATGGTTGGTGTTTTCACCAACCAAAATGATAAACTTTTCTATAAAAATACCGACCAAAGGTAAATATCAGTGCTATTTAATTTATTACAATTAAACAGTTCGACTCTATTTGTCGTAGCTTTCTTTTATTTTTGTATTTAATTATTGGTTTTATTCAATATTATCGAAGAGAAATTGGTCTTAGTGGAATTATTACTTTAAAGTTAGAGAAAAAATAAATTACATTTGAATTCAAAATTATATCTGATATTACTTATTAAAATAAAAATAAAATGACAATTGAAATAAAAGACCAAATCAAACAACTAGGAGATAGATTTTCAAATCTTAAAGACCAAATACTAACAGAAGAAGCAACAAAGAATGCTTTTATAATGCCTTTTTTACAGATATTGGGCTATGACGTTTTCAATCCAATTGAAGTTGTACCTGAATATGTTACTGACATTGGAACAAAAAAAGGTGAAAAGATTGACTACGCTATTTTCAAAGACGGAAATCCAACAATACTTATAGAGTGCAAACATTGGGCACAAAATTTAAATGTTCACGATGGACAAATATTACGTTATTTTCATGTGTCAAAGGCTAAATTTGGTCTTTTAACTAATGGTGTTACTTACAGATTTTACACTGATTTAGTTGATGCAAATAAAATGGATGAGAAACCCTTTTTAGAATTTAACATCAATGAAATTAAAGATAATCAAATTGAAGAACTAAAAAAATTCCATAAAACACTTTTTGACGCAAATTCAATTACTAGTAATGCCAGTGAGCTAAAATATACCAATGAACTTAAGAACTTGTTACAACAAGAACTTGCAAATCCAAGTGCTGATTTTGTTAAACATTTTGCAAAACAAGTTTACCCGAGTATTATTACTACAAAGGTTTTAGAACAATTTACAAACCTTACTAAAAAATCAATTCAACAACATATTAGTGATTTAATAACTGAAAGGCTAAAAACTGCACTTGCTAAAGAAGATGATGCTACAAAACTTCAAGATGTGATTGATTCAGAGAAAGCAAAAGCAGATGAAAACAAAGTAGTTACAACTGATGAAGAATTAGAAGGATTTATGATTGTAAAAACCATACTTCGCCAAAAGATTAATGCTACAAGAATAAGTTATCGTGATGCACAATCATACTTTGTGGTTTTATTGGATGATAATAACCGTAAAACTATTTGTAGACTATATTTAAATGGTGCTAAAAAATATTTTGTAACTCTTGATGAGCAAAAGAAAGAAGTAAAGAATGAAATTACTTCATTAGATGATATATTCAAATACTCCGATATACTTTTGCAAATTGTAGAAGGTTATGATAATTCAAAATAAATTATAACTGTTATGAAAAAAATAATAATAGGTCTTACATCTATATTAGTTTTAGCGAATTGCAAAGAACCAAGACAGCATAATTATTTAATTAAAGCATATAATGGCGGATTATACATAAATGGTACGTTCCAAAGTGGTAACACAGCTTTAAAGACTGTGAAAGAAGGTGAACCAATAAATGTTGTAGTTGATAATTCAAGTTGGAATCCAAGATTAATGATAAGTAGAGAAGGTTTAACTATTTTAGACAAATCAACTTATGACTTTGGAAAAATAGATATAACATTCAGTTATGAAAACCAATAATGAAAAATCAATAAATTACCTCACTTATTTAAAAAAAATCAATTAAATTATGAAAAATTATTTTCTTCAGTGCATATTTCTAATGCCTATTTTATTTGTTTCATGTAAGAAGGAATCTAAATCCAACAGTTGTAATACTGAAAATGTTACAGATATTGATGGAAATGTTTATGAAGTGGTCTCAATTGGAAATCAATGTTGGATGAAGCAAAATTTAAAAGTTACTAAATTTAAAAACGGTGATCCAATTTTTTTAGTTACAGGAAACTCAAGTTGGGCCAATACCCAGCAAACAGCTTATTGCTACTACAATAATGATTTACAAAACGGGGCTAAATATGGTAAAATTTATAATGGGATAGCAGTAAATGACCCTAGAGGTATTGCGTCTGACGGATGGAGAGTGCCGAATAAAAATGACTGGAATGAACTTTTTAATTATTTAGGTGGCTATAAGATTGCAGGAAAATCAATGAAAGTCACTGGAGATGGGAATTTTGGACAAATAAATACTGGGACTAACGCAAGTGGATTCTCAGCTTTGCCCGGTGGCAATAGAGTTGGAAATACTGGCACCTTTGCTGTTGGAGGAACATGGGCGGTCTTTTGGGGGACAAATGCATATTCTTTTTACATAACAGACTATGAGGATTATGCTTATGGTGGTAGTTCTTTAATAAGTAATGGATGTTCTGTTAGGTTAATCAAAGAATAACCAAATTCTATTCATTTCAATGGGACTTAAAGAAAGCTACAAAAGATAACATCATTTGCATTAATTGAAAGAGCAATTGAATATCCTTATTGATTTAACATAACTATATGTAGTCTGAGGCCAAGTTATTGCGGGTTGGGTCCGATAGTTATCGGACTACGGATTTAAAATGAAAAAAGAGTCTTCAGACTCGTTTTAAATGAGCCCGTGTCAGAGATACTACAATCATTATAAATCCTTAGAACGCTCTGCTAACGCTAAGGATAGTTGTCTCCATGATGGTTATAAGTAAAGAAGATGCCTGCGGCATGACGATTGTTGGTGTTAGTATTTTTCATACTTCATACTTTATACTTTCCCGATGTGTCGGGACATCATGCTTATAAAATTACGTGTTTGGATTCGGCAGGCTCACCATGACATGGTGCTCACTTCATACTTTCCGATGTGTCGGGACTTAAAAAATTACGTGTATGGATTCGTCAGGCTCACCATGACAATTGGTGCTCACTTCATACTTTCCCTATGTGTCGGGACTTCATCATTCCTAAAGCTCCTTCAGCATATATACATTACATGAATAATGCCCAGTATTCCCAAGCGGATTCTCAAGTAATTTGTAGTTAAACTTTTTATATAAATGAATGGCCGCTTCCATTTCAGGAAACGATTCAAGGTATAAATGTGTATATCCAAATTGTCTGGCAAGTTCCTCACATTGCTGAATTAATATTTTACCATATCCATATCCATGCGCTTTTTTATCTAAAAAAAACCGTACTAATTCCGAATGTTTATTTGGTAATCCACTGGTAGGATAAATGCCACAGCCGCCCATCACCTCACCAGCTATTTCCAAAACTATGTAATAAGAGTTTGGAGTGCTAAACAATTGAAACAAATGATCGGTAGTAGGGTCGGAGTGAGCCGTGCCAACGGTAGGTAAATTAAAAGCTTCTATGCCGCTTCTTATAATGTTTGCTAACGCAATATTGTCACTTGGTTTTATACTTCTATATAAGGTGTTCATGTTTATTTTTAAGCAGTATTGGTTACTGTGCAATCATAATTAATTTATACAATATAAATAGTAATACTTTTAATATCGAGTCAAACTTTATACTTCCTCAATTCTCATTGCTAACATCTCAGCGCTCATTTCCCATTTCATACTTCAAACATAAAACGCTAATTTCTGTCCGTGGTTGGTGTCCTCACCAAACCACTCCTATGGTGCACATGTTTCGTGAAAACACCAATCATAGGCAATGCTTGTTATTTGGCGAGCGTTGGCCCGACAAAAATGCGGTCCAGCATTGGCATGTGCGTGGAAGCTCCTTTTTGTCTAGCTTTTTTGCATACTTTTTCAGCAATGGAAAAAGTATGAAGAAAAAAGGTGAATGATTAATGTTTTTAAAATATATATCAATGATGGTTATAAGGAAAGAAGATGCTTGCAGCATGACTTTTTTTTTAGCTTTTGGCTTCTGTCTTTTATAAGTTTGTATTTTCGATTTTTTTTCATACTTCATAATTTATACTTCATACTTTCCTAACGTGTCGGGACTTCAACCTTCATACTTATAAAATTACGTGTCTGGATTCGTCAGGCTCACCATGACAATTGGTGCTCACTTCATACTTTCCTAACGTGTCGGGACTTCAACCTTCATACTTATAAAATTACGTGTCTGGATTCGGCAGGCTCACCATGACATGGTGCTCACTTCATACTTTCCGATGTGTCGGGACTTAAAAAATTACGTGTATGGATTCGACAAGCTCACCATGACATGGTGCTCATTTCATACTTTCTACTTCATACTTTCCACTTCATACTTTCCACTTCCTCAATTCTCATATCTCAGCGCTTAAATCTCAGCGCTCATTTCATACTTCATACTTTAACCATAAAACACTAATTTTACCGCATGCAAAATGACGAAGCTAAACCACCTCGCAGGGTAAGATATACAGGAAAAAATCCGAAAACATTCAATGAAAAGTACAAGGAATTACAACCTGAAAAATATGCCAAAGACATTGAAAAAATAATGCTCAAAGGCAATACTCCTGCGGGAATGCATCGTTCTATTTGTGTGAATGAAATATTAGAAATACTGCAAATAACTCCTGGGCAAGTTGGGTTAGATGCTACGCTTGGTTATGGCGGACATAGTCATGAAATGCTAAAATGTTTAACGCCAGGAGGGAAACTTTTTGCTACCGATGTAGATCCATTTGAATTACCAAAAACCACAGAAAGATTGGCTAATTTGGGTTTTGGTCCCGATGTTTTCTTTCCTCGTAAAATGAATTTTTCAAACATTGATTTAATAGTTCATGAAGCTGGTTTACTTAATTTTGTTTTGGCCGATTTAGGCGTTTCATCTATGCAAATAGATAATCCTGATAGGGGTTTTTCGTTAAAAGTAGAAGGCCCTTTAGACTTAAGGTTAAATCCCAAAAGTGGTAAGTCGGCAGCAGCATTTTTAAAAACAGTATCTGAAGAAGAGCTAGAAGAAATATTAATAGAAAATGCCGATGAACCTTATGCTTCATATATTGCCGAGGCAATAGTAAAAAGTATCAAAAAAGGCAGATTAGTAGAAACCACCGCTCAGTTAAAAGATATCATTAAAGAAACCCTCGATTTTTTACCTGCAAACGATAAAATTGATCGAATCAAAAAATCATGTCAAAGGACTTTTCAAGCATTGCGAATAGCAGTCAATGATGAATTTGGCGTACTCGATAAATTCTTAGAAAAACTTCCCGATGCGTTGGTGTCAGGAGGCAAAGTAGCCATTATTTCGTTCCATTCAGGCGAGGATAGAAGAGTAAAAAAAGCTTTCCAAAGTTTGAACCGACAAGGTATTTACAGCAGTGTAGCACCTGACCCCATTAGGCCAACTCCACAAGAAGTAGGAAGTAACCCAAGAGCACGCTCTGCCAAGTTACGTTGGGCTATTAAAGCATAATTATATCTAAATAATAGTCAATTCCTACCTATTTTTAGGTATATTTGTTTAAAATAATTACCCCATTGTTTTGACATGTTCATTTAAATATATTTTTCAAATATGTTTTGGATTTTTGCTGCTTTTTCCTGCTATTGTTAGTGGGCAGCAGCAATTTGCTGAACCCGAATTCAAACATTTAACCATTGATAACGGACTTTCTCATAACACTGTTTATGCCATTCTGCAAGACAAAGAAGGTTTTGTGTGGATTGGAACCCGCTATGGGTTAAACAAATTTGATGGTTTTGAATTTAAATTATTCAATGCCGGAAAAACTGCCAATGATATAGCTGGACCTACTGTTCTTTCATTAATGGAAGATAAAAAAGGTAGTATTTGGATTGGGCATAAAGATGCTGGAATTACTATTTTAGATAAAAGCACAGGTTTATTCAAAAAATTAGATTTAAAAGAATCTAATATCAATTGGAAAACATTAACTGTAAGGAAAATATTTCAGGATAATGACGGCCTAATTTGGATTGGAACTTCTGGTGAAGGCTTAATTTGTATTACTGAAGATGGTGTTTTAGTGGAACATTATTTCAAAGAAAACAATAAACTTTCATCTGACTTTGTTTTTGATATTACACTTGATAACACCCAACGTTTATGGGTGGCTTGCTCTGGTGAAGGCATACATTTTATTGATAAAAAAACCAAAACTGCTCATGTGATTCATAGCAATGATGTTTTAAAAATGAAGAGTTATGAGAAATCAATCAGACTGGATAAAAAAGGTAATTTATGGATTGGTACTTCAGGAAGTGGTTTGTATAAATACAATATAGCAAATAAACAATTCACACACTTTTCTACTAATGAAAAAGAGAATAATAGTTTAACGAATAATAGAATTACCGATGTGGAAACAGATTCATTAGATAGAATTTGGATTGCTACAGATGGTGGTGGTATTAGTTATTTTGATTTGAATGCAAATAGGTTTTTGAACTTAAAAAGTACAAAAAGAAAATTCAAATCCCTGAATTCAAATGCTATTTATCAAATATATTTTGATCATTTAAATAATTTATGGGTTGGTACTTTTAATGGAGGAGTAAATGTTCATTCTCAAAACATTTCGCCTTTTTTAATCAATGATGCCATTTATGAAAACGAAGATTTGAAATCGGTTTTAGCCATTCAGGAAGATGATTTTGGTAAAATTTGGTTGGGAACAGATGGAGAGGGTTTGTTATATTTAGACCCAAAGGCAAATAATAAAATAGTAAAAGCAAAAGTTGGAGCTGAATTTTTTCCAAATCATGCGCTTACTTGTATAAAAAAAGCAGGAACTCATTCACTTTGGCTTGGAACTTTTGCCAATGGTTTAAGTTTATACGACTTTAAAAAAAGTACATTGGTTAGTTTTAAAGCCAGTGAATACAGTACTAATGCCATTGCTCATAATAATGTATGGGATATAGAATTGGCGTCAAATGGTAATTTGTGGATTGCTACTTTAGGTGGTGGTTTAAGTAATTATGTTATAAAGGAAAAAAGATTTGTTAACTACAAACCTGTTAAAAACAAGGAAACATCCATTTCAAGCTTTCAAATAATAGATGTATTGCTTGACGCAAACAAAAAGTATGTTTGGGTTGCTAGTGAAGACAAAGGTTTAAATAGATTTGATATTTTAAAAGGTGTTTTTAAGCGTTATAATCAATCAGATATTGATTCAACTAAAGCACTTAGCAGCGATAAAATAAGGTGTATTTACCAAGACAAACATGGCTTCATATGGATAGGTACGGAGTTTAATGGCATCAATATTTTAGACCCTAAAACCGATAAAATTACACAAATAAATACTGAAAATGGTTTGTCTTCAAATGTAATTCACGCCATTGAGCAAGATTATTTGGGTTATATTTGGGTTGCTACTAAAAATGGTTTGTCGAGAATAGATGCCAAAACCTTCAACATTTTAGATTTTGGAATGGATGAAAACTTGCAAAATAATCAATACAATCAAAAAGCTACTTTTCGTTTAAAAAACAACAATTTATTATTTGGTTGTACTGGTGGTTATTCTATTATAAAACCATTTAATGAAGCTATTTCAAACTCAGTTCAAAACGTAATATTTTCAGACTTAAAAGTGAATAATCAATCTATTGTTATAGGATTATATAACGATAAAACCATTTTAACCAAAGGCTTAAATGAACCAAAATCAACCGTAGAATTGAATTATGCCGATAAAGCTATAGTTTTTGATTTTACCTCAAATGGTTTGTGTAACTTAAATAAAATGAAGTTTGCATATTTATTAGATGGATTTGATAAAAGCTGGAACGTGTTAAAAAATGGCGAACATAGGGCATTCTTTTCAAGCTTATTGCCTGGTAGATATAAGCTTAAAGTAAAAGTGTTAGACATGAATAATACTTGGAGCAAAGAATCAGTAATAGCTATTCATGTAAAACCGCCATTTTGGAAGTCATGGTGGTTTATTTTATTGGTTATAATTATGATATTTAGTTTGGTAGCTTTAATTTTTATGTATTTAATAAAAAGACAAAAAGAGCTGTTTCAAATAAAAGCAAATAGAGATAAACAAGAAATTCTAAGACTTAGGAATGAAAATTTGGAGAATGAAATTCAAGCTAAACTTACCGAGCAAGAAATTCTAAGACTTGAAAACGAAGGACTTGAACGATATATTTTAATTGAAAAACGTGGACAAGAAATATTAAAGCTTCAAAACGAAAACTTAGAACGTGAAGTAAACGCTAAGAAAAATGAAAAAGAATTACTCAGGCTTAGAAATGAAAATTTGGAGATTGAAGTTTTTACCAAACAATCGGAGCAAGAAATATTAAACCTTAAAAACGAAAATTTAGCAAAAGAATTAGAAGCAAAACAAACACGATTAAGTGTTTCGTTATTACAAAGTGCTCATAAGAATCAGTTTTTGAGTGATTTAAAAAATAATATTCAAAAAATAGAACCCCAAAATAGCAATATTTTATTGGAAATAAAAAAGGTAATGCGTGAAATTAACAATGAAATTAACCAAGAAGATTATTGGGATCAGTTTCAGTTCAATTTTGACGAAATGCATAAGAATTTTATTGATAAACTTAAAATTTCTCACCCTCAAATAAGCTCAAACGACCAAAGATTGTGTTGTTTTATTCGCTTAGACCTAAATAACAGGGAAATTGCATCCATTTTAAATATAACTGTAAACGGAGTGGAACAAACGAAGTACAGGTTAAAGAAAAAAATGGAGCTAGATGACAAGTTGCCTTTAAATGAATACATTAGAAATATATAGTAGGGGCTATGATGTAATTTTTCCGTTTTAAAATCCCATTTCCTACAAAACACGAAAATATTTTTTTGAAAATGAAGAGTATTTGTCAGGTGTGTTTTTTTGCATTTACTTTAACTATCGGCTAGGTTTGAATTTCAGTTTTATTCAATTGAATGTAAAATCACAGAAATTCAGCAACATAAAATAATTTTATATTATCAATATTGCTGTTTTTCTAATATTAAATACATGCTTTTGTCAGGTAAAGTTTAACTAAAAATTCAAGTTTATGAGGATAATTTTCACATTCATTTTTGCAGCTTTTACTTTTGTACTTTCAGCTCAAACTATTAATGGAGTTGTTAAAGATGATAAAACTGATGAGCCTTTAGTTGGTGCTACGCTTTTAATTAAATCAACAGGTAAAAGAGCTACATCAGACTTTGCAGGGAAATTTAAAATTAATGCTTTAAAAGGTGATGTATTAACAATAAAGTATATTGGTTATGAAACTAAAAATTATACGATAGATTCAGAAGATGATATAGCAGTAAATTTAAAATCTGTTTCGGAACAATTAAAAGAAACAGTTGTAATTGGTTATGGTTCAAAATCAAGGAAAGATATAACCGGTTCTGTTGCTTCTGTTTCTACCAAAGAAATTGAGAAAAAACCTTTTACAAGGTTAGAAAATATTTTACAAGGTCAAGCAGCTGGAGTTCAAGTTACACAATATTCTGGTAAACCGGGAAATGAAATGTCGATCCGTGTACGTGGAACCACCTCCCTTTCTGCCGGAAATGAACCTTTATATGTTTTAGATGGTATTCCATTATTGTCGGCCGAAGGTATTAATCCTTCTGATATTGCTTCCGTTGAAATACTAAAAGATGCTTCTGCATCAGCTATTTATGGTGCTAGAGCGGCAAATGGTGTGGTATTAATTACTACTAAAATGGGAACGCCCAATAAGCCTGTTGTAAGTTTTAACTTTTCTTATGGTTTAAGTGAAGTAAGCAAAAAACTACCCATGTTAGGAACATCTGATTATATTGACTTGGTAAACGAAACGTATATCAATGCTGGTGGTTCAGCTCGTTTAGATAAAAATGATTATCCAAATATAAATACCAATTGGCAAAACGAAATATTTAGGGTTGCTGCCCAATCAAATTACCAACTTTCTCTTGCTGGTGGTAGCAATAAATCACGTTATTATTTTTCGGTAAATAATCAAAATCAAGATGGAATTGTAAAAAATTCAGGATTTGAAAGAACGAGTGTAAGGTTAAATGTGGTTAATGAAATAAAATCAAATTTAAGATTTGGTACTAATTTAACCTTATCAAATGTTGCGTATAAAAATGTTCCTGATAATAGTCGAGTGAACCAAGGTGGCGTTATTTTAGGCGCACTTTCTACTCCAACTTTAATAGGAATTTATAATCCAAACGGAACTTATACAGTTAACCCATTACAAGCTTGGGAAAATCCTGTGGCTAACATTGAAGCTCCAATCAATACAACCAATACTTTGCGATTTGTAGGTAGTTTTTATTTAGAGTATGACATTATAAAAAATTTAACTTTTAAAAGCTCTTTCAACACCGAAACTTATTACAGCAAAAACAACTATTTCTTAGATCCTTTTAAAACGCAATACGGAAGATCTCAAGGTGGTGTTGGTACTACTGGAACAAACCAGCAATTAGTTTGGTTATCGGAAAATACTTTAACATACAAAAAGCAAATAAGAAACCATGATTTAGTTTTTATGGGTGGTTATACTGCTCAAGAATCAAAATATGAATCTACTTATGGAGCTGTAAACGGATATCCAAATGCTGCTGTTACCACATTAAATGCTGGAAGCAGAAAAATGGATGCAAGTTCATCGGCTTCCGAATGGGCTATACTTTCTTATATTGGAAGGGTTTCTTATAAATTTAAAAACAAATATTTAGCAGAAGCAAATATTCGTGCCGATGGTTCTTCACGTTTTGGTAAAAGCAATAGATATGGTTATTTTCCTTCTGCTTCTATAGGTTGGAGAATTTCGGAAGAAGATTTTATGCCACAAACTAAATGGATTGACGATTTAAAATTTAGATTAAGTGCTGGTACTACTGGTAATCAAAACATAGGTGATTATGCTTCTTATGGTTTATATACTTTGGGCGCTAACTATAACTTTAACGGAATCATTTACCCCGGTGCTAAACCATCAACTATTGGTAATGATAACCTTAAATGGGAAAGTACCAATCAGTTTAATTTTGGTTTAGATTATAGCTTGTTAAAATACAGAATTACCATTGCCGCTGATTATTATGTAAAACGTACAACTAATCTTTTGGTAAATGTTGATTTGCCCAGAAGTACTGGTTTTAGCAGTGGAATTCAAAATATTGGCGAAATAGAAAACAGAGGTTTTGAGTTTGCTATTAAAACTAAAAATATTGTAAAGGCTAATTTTACTTGGTCAACCAACTTTAACATATCTTCTAATAAAAATGAAATAATAAATATTGGTGGCGCTGATAAAGTTATATACAGTGGCGATGTTCCAGAAAGAGGTTATGCTGTTCAAATAAAACAAGGTAATGCTGTTGGTTCATTCTATGGTTTTGTGAGTAAAGGGGTAGATCCCTTAACCGGAAATATAGTGTTTG
This sequence comes from Bacteroidota bacterium, assembly GCA_947456185.1. Lineage (GTDB taxonomy): Bacteria > Bacteroidota > Bacteroidia > UKL13-3 > UKL13-3 > JAAFJM01. The sequence continues at coordinate 11,685 of CANGPW010000042.1, forward strand.
AAGACTTAAACGGTGACGGACAAATTACAGATGCTGATAGAAAAATAATTGGTTCTCCAATTCCTACTTTTATTGCTGGTTTAAGCAATATTGTTTCTTACAAAAACTTTGATATAGATTTTTTATTGCAAGTTAGTTATGGTAACAAAGTACTTAATGCTACTAGAATAGAAACGGAAGGAATGTTTGACGTTAAAAACGGAAGTGCTACTACTTTAAATAGATGGAAAAACCCTGGCGACATAACTGATATGCCCGTTGCTATGTTTGGTGATCCTAACAAAAATACTAGAATTAGCGACCGATTTATTGAAGATGGTTCTTACTTACGTTTAAGAACTGTTACCCTTTCATACCATGTACCTGAAAAATGGATTGCTAGGTTTAAAATTACTAAGTTAGATTTATACGTAAGTGGTCAAAATCTTTGGATTCTTTCTAATTATTCTGGCTACGATCCTGAAGTAAATAGAGATGGAGGAAGTAGCACTTCTCAAGGTATTGACTATGGAACTTATCCGCAATACAGAACTATTATTGGTGGTGTTAAATTTGATTTTTAAAAAAATATATTCATGAAAAAATACATATACATTATTGTTTTTGCGCTTCTTGGATTAGTAAGTTGTAAAAAAGACTTTTTAGATAGAAAACCAATTTCGGAAGTTACAGAAGGAAATTTCTTTAATACTGCTGCAGATGCTGAAGCGGGTATCATTGCGGTTTATAGCGCGTTTATTAGCGAAAACTATATTTTTGATTATTATACTAATAATGATGTAGTTTCTGATAATTGTTATTCTGGTGGCGACAATCCTAATAATTTTCAATTAGATGAATTTACTACTACTGCATTAAATGGAAATGTATCCCGCGATTGGGGTTATTTTTATGAAGCTATTGGTAGAGCAAATGCTGTTTTAGATAATGTTGGAAATATTCAATCATTAGACTTAACAGAACAAAGAAAACAAGAAATTTTAGGTGAAGCTTCATTTATTAGAGCATTTCATTACTTTCAAATGGTAAGTATTTGGGGTGAAATTCCTTTAATTATTCATAAAGTAAACTCTACAGAACCTACTGTTGTTTATCAACCGAAATCGTCTGTTGACGCTATTTATAATTCCATTATTGCCGATTTAAAATTTGCCATGGAAAGAGTTCCATTGGCATATCCACAAAATAAGCAAATAGTAACTTTTGGTGCTTGTAATGCTTTACTAGCCAAAGTATATGCGCAAAAACCAAATCCTGATTGGGCATTAGCACTACAATATTCAGAAGCTGTTACAAGTAATACTGCATATAAATTATTAACTAATTACGATTTTTTATGGGATGGAAAACATGAAAATTCAACTGAATCAATTTTTGAAGTTCAATTTATAAACAATAGCGATCAGGCTAATTGGGGACCTATGTTATGGTTGCCACCTTCTATGAACAATACTTCTTGGCGTAAATTTAATACACCATCAAACGATTTGATTGCTGCTTTTAAAATGGCAAATGATACTGTTAGACTTCATTCGTCTATATTATTTGAAGGTAAATTACCGTGGAAAGATGCTCATTATCCTAACGATACAGTTCCTTTTCCATTTAAACAAAGATCAGCACAAGCTGGAAGAGCCGATAATAATATTTTGATTCGTTTGGCCGATATTATTTTATTACAAGCTGAAGCTAAAAACGAATTAGGAAATACTGCTGGCGCTCAAACCGATTTAAATACAGTAAGAAACAGGGCTTTATTACCAAATACTTTGGCAACAAGTCAAGCAAGTTTAAAAGATTCTATTTTAGTCGAAAGAAGATTAGAGCTTGCCTTTGAAGGACAAAGATGGATGGATTTAAAACGTTCAGGAAAAGTATTAAGCATTATGAATAATTTAGGATTTGCTTATAACGTAACTCATAACAAATTGGTATTACCAATTCCTCAAAACGAATTGGATAGAAACCCCAAATTAAAACAAAACATAGGATACTAAACACTAATAAATTCAATTATAAATTCAAACAAAAACAAACAAACAATCAATCATGAAAAAAATCAATTTACTATTTTCTCTAATGTTTGCAGCGGTGGTGTTGCAAGCTCAAACTGTTAATGTTACCTTGAAGGTAGATATGACAGGTTTAACAGTTTCTACTGATAGCGTTCACGTTGTTGGTTCATTTAACGGATGGAATCCTACTGCCAATGTATTAACTCAAGAAGGTACTACGAACATTTATTCTTGCATTTTAGCAGTAAAACCAGGTGGAGATGTTGAGTACAAATTTATGAATGGTAATGCTTGGGGTAAAGAAGAATCAGCTCCTATGAATTGTACTACTGGTAACAGCCATAATAGAATTGTTACTTCTGGTATTATTGATATAGTAGTTCCTGCAGTTTTATTTAACCAATGCCCTACTTCTGTTCCTGTTAAAAACATTTCTTTTTATGTTGATATGGAAGGCTTAACAGTTGATACTTCTAGTGTTCACGTTGCTGGTAATTTCAACGGCTGGAATCCTAGCTTTACTAAATTAACTTTGTACAGTGGAACAGTTTATAAAGCTATTTATCCCGTATTAGCTTCTATAACTAAATTAGAATACAAATATGTAAACGGTAGTTCTTGGGGTAAAGACGAAACTGCTGTAGGCGCTCCTTGTGCTGACGCAACTAGCCATAACAGATTATATACCATGCCTGCCGGTGACGGAAGTGTTAAAAACTACAAATTCAATACTTGTACTGAAACACAAATTAACATTGGTGTTAGAAATGCAGAAAGCGCTTTTAACTTCGAAGTTTTCCCAACTATTTCTAGTGATTACATAAATGTAAAATTTGAATCAGCTAATAAAAGCGAAATCCAATTCAATATTTATTCAATTAGTGGTGTTTTAGTTTCTTCTGAAACTATGAACAGAACTGAATCTAACTTAGTAAAAAGAATTTCTGTTGCTGAATTATCAAAAGGAGTTTATCTTTTAGAAGTAGCTAACAACGGAAGCAAATCAGTAAAAAGATTTATTGTTAACTAAATTAACAATTTTAAAGCTAAACAAATTTTGTTTAGCCAAGTTTTTTAAACAAATAGAAAAAGGTCTGAAATTTTTTCATAAAATGGTTTTTAGTGTTTAATATGACCTTTTTCTTTTTGTTTTCATTTAAAAATAGTCAATGGGATTAATTAGTTTCCCATTGCTATTTTTTTTAAAATACATTCTAATTTAAGGGTGTATTTTTGTATATATTTTTATCCAAATACACTTATGCAAGGCTTTATGATTCGTTTTATATTTTTATTATTAATTATTCAAATAAGCTGCAAAGGGAAAGAAATATTGATTCCACCAATTAGTAACAATCCTACTGATGGAACCATAGGTGTTTGGAAAACAAGCCACGATGGGAGTATTTTGCTTTATAAGCAACCCATAAATATAAAATTTTCAACCAATATTACTGCTGATTTAAATATTGATATAGATGCTGCTAATACGCGTCAGTCAATGGAAGGATTTGGCGCTGCCCTTACTGGTTCATCGGCCTATGTGTTAATGAAAAACCTTACATCTACTCAGCGAATCAATATTTTAAAAGATCTTTTTGACCCTAATACTGGTATAGGAATTAGTTATTTGCGTTTAACCATTGGTGCATCCGACTTCTCGTTAACCAACTATACTTACGATGATATTGTATTAGACAAAAAAGACACTGCGCTTACCAGTTTTAGTATTGCAACAGAAGAGGAATACATCATTCCCGTTCTTAAAGAAATTCTAGCCATTAATCCAAATGTGCAAATAATGGCATCGCCTTGGAGCGCGCCTGCTTGGATGAAATTAAACAAAAGTCTTACAAATGGGGGCAGATTAGACCCAACTATTTATAATACTTATGCTAATTATTTTGTTAAATATATCAATGCATTTGCAAGTTATGGTATTACAATAAATACCATTACCATTCAAAATGAACCCTTATATGCCGCGCCATATTTAAGCTTAGAAATGTCGGCACAGGAACAAATTAATTTTATAAAAAATGCAATTGGACCTGCTTTTGCAAAAAATAATGTCAAAACTAAAATTCTAATTTATGACCATAATTGGGATAGGCCAGATTATCCTATTACTGTGCTTGCCGATTCGGCTGCAAGACAATACATAAGCGGAACTGCTTTTCATTGTTACAGTGGAAATGTAAGTGCCATGAGCCAAGTTTCAGCTCAGTATCCTGATAAAGGAATTTATTTTACCGAATGTTCAGGTGGCGAATGGGCAAAAGATTTTGGAAGTAACTTGGCGTGGAATACCGAAAATTTAATTGTTGGTGCACCCAGAAATGATGCTAAAAATATACTGTTTTGGAACTTAGCATTAGACGAAAATTTTGGACCCAGAAATGGTGGTTGCCAAGATTGTAGAGGAGTGATTGCTGTTAACTCCATTAACAATCAAATTCAAAAAAACATAGAATATTATTTGCTTGGCCATGCTTCAAAGTTTGTGCTTTATAATGCAAAAAGAATTATAACTGCCGATACTCGCTCTGCCGGAATTTCGCAAGTTGCTTATATTAATACCGATGGTACTAAAGTTTTATTGGCTTATAACCATCAAACTAATTCTCAAAAAATTCAAATCAATGAAAACGGAAAATCTTTTAATTATTTAATAGAACCAGGTAGTTTGGTTACTTTTAAATGGTAGTTTTTTTTCTTTTTTTGTAAATTATTCATTGCATTGCAATCATTAAAAAATATTTTTAAATGTTAAATATTCTCCAGATTCTTAATAGAAAAACACTTGCTATTCTATCATCTTTTTTGTTTATTCATTCAATAGTAGCACAGGTAAGTTTACCCAAAAACAAAGTATTGGTATACACCACTTCTGCCGAAACTAATTTGCGTATTAGCATTTCTGATACGCTTGAATTTAAACATCAAATACAACCAAAAGAAACCGAAACTGCCATTTTTATTGATACCAGCAAAACCTTTCAAGAAATAGTAGGAATAGGTGCTGCCATTACCGATGCAAGTGCCGAAACTTTTGCGAAAGTTTCCGTTGAATCACAACAAAAATTATTAGAATCATTTTTTCATCTGCAAAAAGGAATTGGCTATTCTTTAATTCGTACCAATATGAATAGTTGTGATTTTTCAAGTGGCAGTTATACCTATGTGCAAGAAGGCGATAAAGATTTAAAAACTTTCAATATTGCTCCTGATACTTTGTATAAAATTCCTTTAATTCAAAAGGCATTTAACATGACTAACCAAAAGTTAAAATTGTTCATTTCTCCTTGGAGTCCGCCAGCTTTTATGAAAGACAATAATAACATGTTAAAAGGCGGAAAATTATTGCCAATGTATTACCAATCGTGGGCTAATTATTATGTAAAATTCATCAATGAATATGAAAAGTTAGGAGTTCCGGTTTGGGGTTTAACTATTCAAAATGAACCAATGGCAACCCAACGATGGGAATCGTGTATTTATACCGCTGAGGAAGAAAGAGATTTTTTGAAAAAACACTTAGGTCCAACATTATTTAAAGCTGGTTTGTCAAAAAAGAAAATCATCGTGTGGGATCATAACCGCGATTTGATTTTTCAAAGAGTAAACGTAATTTTAGCCGATAAAGAAGCTGCTAATTATGTATGGGGTATTGGTTACCATTGGTATGAAACCTGGACTGGTGGCGAACAAATGCATGATAATATTAGTTTGGTAAATGAAACTTATCCAAGTAAAAATTTGTTCTTTACCGAAGGTTGTAAAGAAGTGTTCAATGAAGCAAAATATTATAATTGGAATATTGGTGAGTTTTATGCAAAATCAATGATAAAAGATTTTAACAATGGACTTACTGGTTTTACTGATTGGAACATTTTTTTAGATGAAAAAGGTGGTCCAAATCATGTCGGCAATTTTTGTTTTGCTCCTGTTCATGTAAACACTCAAACCAATGAAATTATTTACACCAATGCCTTTTATTACATCGGGCATTTTTCAAAATTTGTTCGTCCTGGTGCTAAACGAATTGCTTGCTCATCAAGTAGAAGTAGCATAAAAGCAACTGCATTTAAAAACAAAGATGGAAAAATTTGTGTAGTGGTAATGAATGATGGCGACAAAGAAATTAATTACATGATACAATTAGGAAATCAATCTGTTTCTGTTAAAAGTATTGCCCATACCATTCAATCTATTTTATTCTAATTTACTATTCTCTGATCATTTCAATCAAATCAGAATATAGATTTAAAGAATTTGTATGATATCATTGTTTGGCATTTTAGCGCAAAAACATTATTCTGTTTCCATCTATTTTACTTGATATTGACCATAAAAAAATTGAATGCCTTGGCTAATTTGGTAATTTCTCTAATAATATCAAATCCCACTTTTATGTCTCCATGGTCTAATAAATTCGATAGTTTTAAATGTACTTTTTGATTGTGATTTTTAAGCAAAGAATTTAGCAAAATTGATTCTGAAGAAGGAATAACGTTGTCCTCTTTTCCATGAATGATGGTAACAGGGCAAGTAATTTTATGCGCATGTTTCGACAAATCAAGTCGGTTTTTCCAACTATTAAAATTGGGAATTTTAGTCCAAGCTCGCATCATCATATCTCTTCTAAATTCGGTATTATACCTTAGTTTCTTATATAAATCAACAGTGGTTAATTCTGTTTGCAAAAGTAGGTTCGGCAATAATGGAACTTGTCTTTTTAAGCCATTATCTTCTAGTGCAGTTTGAATTAATGCTTCTAATTCAAGATTATTTCCAACTTCATATTTTATAAAGTTTTTCATTAAAATATGCATGCCATAATCATCTGCATTTTTTTCGTTGGTCAAAGCAAATTCAATGGTAGATTCAAAATCACAAAAACTCCCTATTAAGCAAAATGAAGACACACTGTTTTCAGGCATTTCAGCAATTGCCAATGCAGCAATGCCAGCTGTGAAAGAAGGGGCAAAAACAGCAGGACAAAATTTATTGGGGTTCAATAATTGATCATTCGTTATTTGATGAATGACCTCCTTCATTTCATCAATACCCGAAGGATGAATCAATAATGCATCAATCGTATTAATCTTCGGAGTGATAACCCGGTAGCCCATTTTTGCAAAAGCATTATTCACTATTGCAATGCGTTTATCTTGATAGCCAATCATGGAAAAGCCAGTGAGGGAAATAATGAGCCCCTTTTCTTTTTGATTAGGAGTATATAAAAGTAAAGGTGTTTTACCAATTGTAAGTGTCAGTTCAAGTTCTTCTCCTTTGCTATTATTTTTTAACAAAGAAGTATTTATAATAAACCTAAGACCTGCTAAAAAAGACATAATTTGATTTTGATAAAAAAATTTCAAATAAAAAAGAGGCTAAATTGCTATACTTTTTTGATCATTTGCTACAAGCACAATGATATATTCAATTATTGCTATTTCAAAATTTAGAATGAAAGTTAACAAAACAATAATCAAAATTATAAAAACATTACGCATCATCATTTCATAGTTGATGTATCCTTCTTCCATCTCACATCTCTCAGTGCTCATTTCCCATTTATTAATTCATACTTCATACTTTCCCGATGTTTAGGGATTTCATACTTTATACTTCCTCAATTTTCAGCGCTCATTTTCCAACTCCCATCTCTCAGCGCTCAATCATTCATACTTCATAATTAATCATTCATACTTCATAATTAATCATTCATACTTCATAATTAATCATTCATACTTCATCCTTCCTCATTTTTTTCTCCCACTAAAATGTTTATTTTTGTTTCAAAGAAAATTATCAAATGAAAATTAAAAAATTACTCACTATTATTTTACTGGCAAGTTCTTGTGCAGTTTCAGCGCAAACTTTTACAGTAAATTCCCCTAACAAAAACATTTCCGTTTCACTACATTTAAACGCGGCTGGTGCTTTAGTTTACCATGTAAATTATAAAAATAAGCCCATTGTTGAACCTTCTAACTTGGGTTTTAAAATAAATGACCAAGCTGATTTATTGAATAACTTTAGCATTTTACAAGTTGATTCAAGTACCTTTAATGAAACCTGGACTCCTGTTTGGGGCGAAACTAAAACCATTGTAAATAACTATAAAGAAATAGCCATTACCCTGAAAGAAAAGGGGGATAAGCCGCGCATACTTCAAGTGGTATTTAAGGTTTTTAACGATGGTGTTGGATTCAGGTATCATTTTCCTGAGCAGCCTAATTTATTTCATTTTATAGTAGCCGATGAATTAACCACATTTAACTTAACCGGTGACCATAAAATTTGGTGGATGCCAGGCGATTTTGATACCAACGAGTACACTTATAACACGTCACAAATTTCGGAAATTGAAAAATTAGCGAAGAAACGCGATGGTGCAATTTTTACTGCTACTCCCATCAAAGGTGCATTTGTGCAAACTCCTTTAATGATAAAAACTAAAGAAGGTGTTTATGTAAATATCCACGAAGCTGCGTTAGTTAATTATCCTGCTATGGATTTAAAATTTAATTTATCAACTTTTGAGGCTACATCAACTTTGGCTAACGATGCCGTTGGCAATAAAGCATACATGCGCGCTCCTTGCAACACACCTTGGAGAACCATTATTATAAGTGATGATGCAAGAGATATTATTGCTTCCAAAACCATTTTAAATTTAAATGAACCTTGTAAGTTAACCAACACCAGTTATATAAAACCAATGAAGTATTGTGGCATTTGGTTAGAAATGCATTTAGGTCTTTCTACTTGGGATTTTGCTGGAGGACAATCGGCCAGTGATGCCGGTGCAGATGGTAAACAAAAAACAAAAACCAAACATGGCGCTACTACTGAGAACACAAAAAAATACATTGACTTTGCTGCAAAAAATGGTTTTGGTGGTGTGTTAGTAGAAGGTTGGAACGATGGCTGGGAAGATTGGTTTGGCAAATGGAAAGAAGATGTTTTTGATTTTGTAACTCCTTATCCCGATTACGATTTTAAAGGTTTAAATGCTTATGCGCAAAGCAAAGGCGTTGGCATGATTACTCACCATGAAACAAGCGGAAGTGTTACCAATTACGAACGTTGGATTGATTCTGCTTACCGTTTAATGGCAAGTGTTGGAAGTCATGCTTTAAAATCAGGTTACGTAGGAAAAATTATTCCTCGTGGCGAATTTCACGATGGACAATGGATGGTAAATCATTACTTACGTGCTATCAAAAAAGCTGCGCAATATGACATTATGGTAGTGGCTCACGAGCCAGTTCGTCCTTCAGGTTTACACCGTACTTATCCTAACTTTATGGCAGCTGAAGCAGCACGCGGACAAGAGTTTAATTTTTGGAGCGAAGGAAATCCACCAGAGCATGAAACCATTTTACCTTTTACCCGCTTAATGGGCGGTCCAATGGATTACACGCCTGGAATTTTTAAAATTAAAAAGAGCAATTATTATCCTGATGCAAAAGAACAAGTGCATACTACTTTAGCCAAGCAATTGGCTTTGTATTTAACTTTATATAGTCCTGTTCAAATGGCAACAGATTTACCTGAAAATTATGAAGCAAAACCAGATGCTTTTCAGTTTATAAAAGATGTAGCTGTTGATTGGGATGAAACAAAAGTAATTCATGCAGAACCAGGTGAGTTTTTAACCATTGCTCGTAAAGCAAAAGGAACTAATAACTGGTTTTTAGGAAGTATTACCGATGAAAATGCAAGAGATTTAAACATGGATTTTAGCTTTTTGGATAAAGGAAAAAAATATACAGCTACTATTTATAAAGATGCCGCTAATGCAAGCTGGGATAAGAATCCAGAAGCGTATGTAATTGAAAAAATTACGGTAACTAACAAATCAAAATTAACTTTAAAATTGGCTCAAGGTGGGGGAACAGCAATTAGTATTATTGCGCAATAGTTTTTATCAATAATATTGAAAAGGGTAGTAAATTTAGGTATTTACTATCCTTTTTTTGTAAAATATATTAGTTAAATAAACAATTTTTATCCTGATATTTTAACAATATATTTAAGCCTAAAAATGTTAGTTTTGTATCATGAAATCATATACTTTAATTTCAAATATAAAAATGCTTACGGGCATTTTAGATAAAAATATTTTACTTAAAAAAGGAGCTGAAATGGGTATTTTAAATTCCATTGAAAACGCTTATTTAATCATTGAAAATGATTGCATTTTTGGCTTTGGTAAAATGCAAGATTTGAATGAAGGCCTTCAGGATATAAAAATTTCTCACGAAGTAAATGCTAATAATGGAATGGTGCTGCCAGCTTTTGTTGATAGCCACACACATTTGGTATTTGCTAATTGGCGTGAAGAAGAATTTGAAATGCGCATTAAAGGAAAAAGCTATGAGGAAATTGCAGCTGCAGGTGGAGGCATTTTAAATTCTGCAAAAAAATTGCAAAGCATGAGCCAAGATGAGCTTTTTATAAAAGCTTTGGAGCGATTGAATCAAGTTATCAAACAGGGAACGGGTGCCATTGAAATTAAAAGTGGATATGGTTTAACGGTTCACGATGAATTAAAAATGTTGCGCGTAATTGCTCAACTAAAAAATGTTTCGCCCATTCCTATTAAAGCCACTTTTTTGGGTGCGCATGCCTTTCCCGCTGAATTTAAAAATAATAGAAAAGGTTATATTGATTTAATCATTAATGAAATGTTGCCAATCATAGCTAAAGAAAATTTAGCAGATTATTTTGATGTGTTTTGCGACAAAGGTTTTTATACCGTTGAAGAAACAGATTTGCTTTTAAAAGCTGCTGCAAAATATAATTTGAAACCAAAAATTCATGCCAATGAGTTAGGTTATACAGGTGGCGTGCAAGTAGGAGTGAAGCACCATGCTTTAAGCGTAGATCATTTGGAATATACCGGAAAAGACGAAATTGATTGTTTACTCTATAGCAATACTATGCCCGTTGGATTACCTAATTGTTCTTTCTTTTTGGGCATACCTTACATGCCTGCTCGCGCCATGATTGATGCTGGTTTGCCAGTGTGTTTGGCATCAGATTATAATCCAGGAAGTTCGCCAAACGGGCGCATGGGATTTGTAGTAAGTTTGGCTTGCACACAAATGAAATTAACACCCGAAGAAGCCATCAACGCAACAACTATTAATGGTGCTTATGCAATTGAATTGAGTGAAACTCATGGAAGTATTACAGTAGGTAAAAAAGCCAACTTGATTATTACAAAACCTATTTCTTCCTTGGCATTTCTTCCTTATAATTTTGGAAATGATAGCGTAGAAAGTGTTTTGATGAATGGTAAAGTTTATTAAAAGTTCGAAGTTCGAGGTACAAAGTGACAATCACGCAAGGCGTGAGCGAAGTAAAATGAATTCGAAGTATTATCAAAATTCTGTGCATTCAGTGTAATCTATGGCGAAAAAATGCCTAATATGTAGTAATCATGAAAATCAAATCAAATTATATTGACATTTTAAATCAACGGATTTTTCCAGCTGAGATTACCGTTGAAAATGGAATCATTGCAGCCATTATAGAAATTTCTGAAACACTTTCAAATTTTATTTTACCTGGTTTTATCGATTCGCATGTTCATATTGAAAGCAGTTTATTAGCACCCAGTGAATTTGCAAGAATGGCAGTTATTCATGGAACTGTGGCCACCATTAGCGATCCTCATGAAATAGCAAATGTGTTAGGAATGGAAGGAGTGGAGTTCATGATTAACAATGGAAATAAAGTTACTTTTCATTTCTTTTTTGGAGCCCCAAGTTGTGTGCCTGCTACTGTTTTTGAAACTGCAGGTGCAACGATTAATGCTGCTGATATTGAAACATTATTAGCCAAACCCGAAATTTTATATTTAGCCGAAATGATGAATTTCCCTGGAGTTTTATTCAAGGATAAGGAAGTAATGGCAAAAATTGCAGCAGCAAAAAAAATCAATAAACCAGTTGACGGACATGCACCAGGATTGCGCGGAGCGCAGGCAAAACAATACATTGACGAAGGCATGAGTACCGACCATGAATGTTTTACATTAGAAGAAGCATTGGATAAAATTGCTTTTGGAATGAAAATTATAATTCGTGAAGGAAGTGCCGCCCGTAATTTTGACACGCTTATTCCATTAATGAAATTACACGCTGATCAATTAATGTTTTGTAGCGATGACAAACATCCCGATAGTTTATTATTGGGTCATATTAATCAATTAGTGGCAAGAGCTGTTGAACTTGGATACAATTTGTTTGATGTATTAAAAGTAGCATGTATCAATCCAATTCACCATTATAAATTACCTGTGGGTGCTTTGCAATTGGGTGATGTAGCAGATTTCATCATCATCAATAATTTAACAGATTTTATCGTTGAAAAAACATTTATCAAGGGTGAATTAGTGGCTGAAAATGGAAAAACTTTCATTGAAAAAGTAGCCATTGAACCCATCAATTATTTTGAAACAAACTTAAAAA
>CANGPW010000043.1 GCA_947456185.1 Bacteroidota bacterium
GCGAAAAAGATAAAATTTTACCTTTATTGAAAGACTTAGTGAGCCCTTTTTAAAAGTAAATTATTGCTTAGTTTTTGCATATAAATTAAACAAAATGCTAATTACTTAGAAATATTTTGATAAAAACACTTTTTTACCTTTATTTGACTGTTAAATAAATTTCCCAAATGCGTAAAATAATTATAACATTGTCAGTGTTTGCATTAATTGCAAGCTGTTCGAACGATGCACCTTTAAATAATGTTGAAGAACAAACGGTTGATAGTTTAGTAAATAACGAACAAGCAGCTAGCGATTCTTTAATGAAGGCTATTAAAGCTGAAATTGGAAGTGATACAACCTTAGAAGATAATCAAGATTAAACAAAAAGGCCATTTCACAACACGTGACAGATAGAAATAACATAGAATTAAGCATTGTAATGCCATGCTTAAACGAGGCCGAAACACTTGCCATTTGTATTACAAAAGCCAATAATTGGCTTCAACAAAATCATGTAATAGGTGAGGTAGTTATTGGCGATAATGGAAGTACCGATGGCAGTCAAAAAATAGCAACAGACTTAGGTGCAAGGGTTATTAATGTACCCTCAAAAGGATATGGAAGTGCTCTAATGGGTGCTATAGAAGCCAGTTACGGTAAATATGTAATTATGGGAGATAGCGATGATAGTTATGATTTTGGAAACCTTACATTGTTTATTCAAGAACTTAGAAATGGCTTCGATTTAGTAATGGGTAACAGATTTAAAGGTGGAGTTGCCAAAGGGGCAATGCCATTTTTACACCGTTATTTAGGAAATCCTGTTTTATCATTTATTGGCCGTTTGTTTTTTGGAAGTAAAGCCCGAGATTTTCATTGTGGTTTGCGAGGGTTCAGACAAGACATTGTTTCGGTATTAAACTTGCGAACTACAGGAATGGAATTTGCCAGTGAAATGGTGGTAAAAGCAACCATTTTTAACTTAAAGATTACAGAAGTTGCCACTACTTTATCACCCGATGGTCGCTCTCGTCCGCCACATTTAAGAACATGGAGAGATGGTTGGAGACATTTACGATTTTTACTCATTTATTCTCCAAGATGGTTATTCTTAATTCCGGGTATTTTCTTAATGCTTTTGGGTTTTATTTTAAGCTTATTAATTATACAAAAACCATTTAATATTATTGGCAATATTCAGTTAGACACCAATACTTTATTATATGCTGGTGCATTTATGATTGTAGGATTCCAAGCTTTTATTTTCGGAATTTTTACCAGAGCTTATGCTGTACAAGCAGGTTTTTTACCACAAAACGACCAATTAATTAAATGGCTTGATATAATGAGTTTGGAAAAAGGTTTAATAGCAGGATTAATTATATTTTTTGCAGGAATTTTTGGAACTATTCATTCTTTAACACTTTGGAATGAAGTTCATTTTGGACGATTAGATTATCCATCTATATTAAGAATTGTGATACCAAGTGTGGTTGCAATTATTTTGGGCTTACAAACCATTTTGTCAAGCTTTTTTATCAGTGTTCTTGGTGTAAATAAAAAATAAAAAATGAAGAAATTAGACATATATCTACAAAATGTAAGAATATCAAAAGCTGAGAAGTATATAACAAAAGGAAGTAACGTTTTAGATATTGGGACCAATGATGGTATTATGTTTGAAAAATTAAGTCATTTAATAGCTTCTGGTATTGGTATTGAACCAACAACAATAAATGAAGTAAATAAAGAAAAATATAAAATCATTCCGGGTTATTTTCCTGATGCTTTAATTAATGAAAACACTCCTTTGTTTGATGTAATAACTATGCTGGCTGTTTTAGAACATGTGCCTACTGAAGAACAAAAAAAGTTAGGTGAAAATTGTGCTAAATATTTAAAAAAAGGTGGCATAGTTATTATAACTGTTCCTTCGCCACAAGTTGATATTATTTTAGATGTTTTAGGAAAACTAAAACTCATTGAAGGTATGCAGTTACATGAACATTATGGTTTTAAGCCAAGTGATACAGAAAAGATTTTTGCAAATAATTTTAAACTAGTATGCAAAAAAACATTTCAATTGGGATTAAATAATTTATTTGTTTTTGAGAAGATCTGATAATGGAAAAACAAACTTTAATAGAATCAAAAATATCTTTATTACTAAAAATTGATAGTATTAATGGAACAGATAAATCAATCGAAAGTATTTGTCAATATCTGTTAAAAGCGAAAGCAGATATAGAATGTTTTTTTATTACTTTAAACACAGAAGTTAGTTTATTAGTAAAAAATAATAAAAGTTTTATAGAACTAAATGCGAAAGGTAAAGCAACGTTATTAAATTCAAATGGCCCCATTTCTAATTGCTATAAAGAAGCATTATTATTAGCTACTGGAGTTAATTCAATTTGTATTGATACTTTTAATGACCTTAATTTAAATAATATTATTAACTGGGTAAATGCCAATAAAAGAAATATAAAAGCAAATTCGATTGGATATACTTCTCAAGTTTCAAAAAGTAGTTTTGGTAATAAAATTTACAATGCAAGTTTGCATTTTTTTTTACCATTACAACTTAGTCAAACATCAGTTCCAGTATTAATTGGCAAAACGGAAGATCTATTAAACATATTTTCGACTAAAGTTATAGTAGCTAAAAGCCATCTTTCTATACTTTATACTGCTAATTGCAATGCCGTTGATATTAAAGATTATTCAGTTTCGGCATTTAATAAAATGCATGAAAAAGGAATTTTAGACGCAGTGTTTTTTTTATTTAAAGCAATTGATATACGTTTTAATTATTTTGTTACGGCTTCAATTACTGAATTGAAAACACCTAATATTAAAAGTTTAAAAAACGGAAACCATCCTTTATACAGATTGCTGTTTTTTCTTTTTGTTATTTTAGCAACATTCGTAATGCCATTTTTTAGTGCTGATTTTGGAATGACATGGGATGAACGTCAGCATAATGATTATTCTCAATTGTCATATAAATGGTTTGCTACTATGGGTGAAGACAGTTCCGCTGTCGCTGAACCAAAAGGCAGTTCCGATTTTATTAGACAAGCATATCGTTTTTATGGTGAACAAATTAACACTGTTTCATCCATAGTTTATAACACTTTTGATTTACCACAATTTGAAACTCGACATTTTATTAATGCTCTTTATGGATTAATAGGTATTATTTTTTGTGGTTTAGCCGTGAAGCAATTAGTAGGATGGCGAGGAGGGATTTTAGCCATCATATTTATGGTATTTAACCCTGGTTGGTTTGGAAATTCAATGAATAATCCAACGGATATTCCATTTGCATCAAGCTTTGCTATGTCTTTATATTTTTTCATTAAAATACTCAAATCAATGCCCAAACCTTCAACCAGTAACTTAGTTTGGTTAGGAATGGCAATTGGATTAGGAATTGCATCGCGTGTTGGTGCCTTTTTAATTGTTGCTTATTTTGGATTATTTTTAGGTATTCAGTTTTTGTGGTTATTTAAAAACAAAAACAATCAACCTTTTAAGTTAATTGGTAAATACTTTAAAGTATTTATTATAGTAGCTATTTTAGGTTATTTTTTAGGAATTTTATTATGGCCCTACGGATTATTAAGTCCATTTAAAAATCCGTTTATTGCTTTTGCCAAAGCAAGTGATAACTCATTTTATACCAATAATGTTGAAATTTTTGAAGGCAAACGAATGTACATGCTTTTGCAAGCTCCATGGTATTATGTTATTAAGTTTTTATCAATTGGAAATCCTATATATTTATTATTAGGTTCTGGTTTATTTATAGTTTTGATTAAATGGATAAAAGATAGCATTGGAATTGACATGGTTTTAATGTTATTGTTTATGGTACTTTTTCCAATAGTTTATGTTGAATATTCAAATATTAATTATTATAATGGTTGGAGACATTATTTGTTCATTGTTCCATCAATTGTGGTTTTAGCTGCTGTAGCTTATGATTATTTAATTGGAAATAAAAATATAATTATTCAATATGTTTCAATTTTTGTTTTGATAGGATTATTTGTTAAACCTACTTATTGGTTTATAAAAAACCATCCAAATCAATATGTTTATTTTAATGAATTTGTTGGCGGAATAAATGGAGCTTATGGAAATTATGAAACCGATTATTATTCAAACTCATGCAGAGAAGCAGGCGAGTGGATTGCAAAGCAAGAACCTAACAAAAATTTATTGGTTTGTATTAATAATGAACCTCTAACAGCTTCGTATTATGCCAATAAAATTAACCCTAAAATTCAGTTCCAGTGGGTTAGAGAGTATGAAGAACAAAAGCCTGAGTGGGATTATTTAATTCTAACGACTAGAACTTATTCTAAAAATGAATTACTAAATGGCTCTTTTCCTCCGAAAGGTACAGTTTATACTGTAATGGCCGATGATATCCCTTTGGCTGCTGTAGTAAAACGCCAGGTAAATTATATGCCAGCAGGTTACAAAGCCATCGATAATAAACAATTTGATTCTGCTGTTGCTTTATTTAATCAAGCGGTGCTTTGGGAACCTAAAAGTGAAGAAGCCACCAGAATGTATGGCTTTGCCTTAATGCTGAATAACAAGTTTGATTTGGCAGAAAAAGCATTTGATAAATCAATTGAAATTTTCCCTGAAAACTATTCAGCATACGCTAACAAAGGTTTATTGTACTTTAACCTTAAGGAATATCAAAAATGTATTGATGCTTGTTTTAAAGCCACCACTTATAAGAATAATATAACTGAAGCATATTATTACGCTGCAATGGCTTATTTGAACATGAATAATTATAATGGAGCAATAGAAAGATTGGAAACTGCTTTGAAATTTAATGGTCAATCGCCTGAGGTATTTTATTATTTAGGTAAATCGTATGAGGCTGTAAAAAACACCACCAAAGCAATTAGTAATTTTGAATATTGCTTAGGCATGAATCCTAAATTTAAACAAGCATGGGGCGATTTAGCTAATCAATATAGGGCATTAGGAAAATCTCAACAAGAAATAGATTATTGCATGCAGCAATATAATTCCTTGCCATAACTTAAACTGAAAATATTTATTAAACAATTATTGTAAAATAACGTTACCATTTTAAAACATATATGCCAGTAGCCATTTCAAATGATGTAAAAATAACTGTAGAAACATTTTATCAAAATGATAAGGTGAATAATACAGACGGCAATCATATGTTTGCTTACCGTATAACCATTGAAAACAAAGGTGAATACACTTTAAAATTAATTAGCCGTCATTGGGATATAGTAGATTCGTTTTCAGGTTTTAGTGAGGTAAATGGGGAAGGAGTTGTAGGCCAACAACCCATTTTAGAACCAAACGAAAAATACACGTATATTTCTGGTTGTGCTTTACACAGCGAGTTTGGTAAAATGAGTGGTTTTTATACCATGCAACGCCAATTTGATGGAAAAGAATTTGACGTTGAAATTCCAGAATTTCAGCTGATTGTTCCTTTCAAATACAATTAAAATTTTCGTCTAAAAAACCAGTTCTATAAATTCCAATCAATTGGAGTTTTGTTGTTTGCTTTTAAATACTCATTGGTTTTAGAAAATGGTTTGCTGCCAAAAAATCCTCGTGAAGCAGATAGGGGAGAAGGATGAACTGATTTTAGAATTAAATGTTTATTTGGATTGATGAATTCCATTTTATCGTGTGCATTTTTACCCCAAAGTATAAAAACTATTTTTTCATTTTGATTTGAAATACTTTCAATAATTTTATTGGTAAATTGTTGCCAACCAATTTTACTATGGGAATTTGCTTGATCTTTTATTACTGTAAGGCTTGTGTTTATTAGCAATACTCCTTGTTTGGACCAATTTTGTAAATTACCATGAATTGGTTTTTCAAATCCAGTAATATCAGTTAAAAGTTCTTTGTAAATATTTCTTAAACTCGGAGGAATTTTTACACCTTCATTTACCGAAAAACATAAGCCATTGGCTTCTCCTTCGCCATGATATGGATCTTGGCCAATAATTACCACTTTTATTTCATGAAATTGAGTTAAATTTAATGCTTCAAAAATTTGATTTTCATTTGGATAAATAATTTTACCATTTTCCGAATCGCTTAGCAGCGTATTTGCTATTCTTTTAAAATAAGGTTTTTCGAATTCCGAATCTATAAGTTTTTGCCAGGATGGATGAATGTTTTGAATGTTCATTTGAAAACAAAAAAAGCCAAAATTTATTAAATTTTGGCTTTTTAAATATTTTTAAGTAAAATATTATCCTTCTATAATAACAGTACGCTCAGTATTTGGCGATTTTACTTTTACTAATTGAGTGTTCAATTTTATGCGTTGTACGCGTAAATGAGAACTAGTTTTATTTCTTCTGTCTTTTCTTTTTAATCTTGTAAACATGATGAGGTTATTTTTATTGGGGGCAAATATAATTTTATTTATCTTATTGGCAATTGGTTTCTATATTTTTTTTTCATTCCAATTCAAATTCTTTTACATTATTATATTTGTCTGATTTTAAATTTAATAGACTAATTCTATTTACTAAAAAATGAATTTGTAAAGGTTTTTCTTTTAAATTAGTTCAAATTTTGTGTTTTATTTTGTCGTATCAAAAGCAAAAATAAAAAAATTTTACTGAATTCATAGGAGTGACTTTTTTTGTAATTAAATTAACGACTTGTGTATAAAACATTGTGACATTTGAAATTTTCAAATCATAAATTGCCACTTTTAAAAACACAAAAATGAATATTCACTTTATATCAATAGGTGGCGCGGTTATGCATAACATGGCCATTGCTTTGCACAAAAAAGGTTATATTATTACTGGTAGTGATGATGAAATATATGAGCCAGCTACCTCAAGGCTTGCTAAATATGGAATATTGCCAACTAAAATGGGCTGGGATGTAAATAATATTCACAGTGGTTTAGATGCAATTATATTAGGAATGCATGCCCGAAAAGACAATCCTGAAATGCTTAAAGCGCAGGATTTAGGTATAAAAATATATTCATTTCCTGAATATATGTACGAACAAACCAAAGATAAATTACGAATTATAGTTGGTGGAAGCCACGGGAAAACTACCACAACTGCTATGATTTTACATGTATTACAGGAATGTAATATTGAATTTGATTACTTGGTAGGAAGTATGTTGGCAGGTTTTGAAACCATGGTTGGCTTAAGTGAAACTTCCAAAATTGCAGTTTTTGAAGGCGATGAATATTTAACTTCTGCATTAGATTTACGTCCAAAATTTCATGTATATAAAGGAGATGTAGGAATAATTACCGGCATAGCTTGGGATCATATTAATGTTTTTCCAACTTTTGAATTTTACGTAGAGCAGTTTAAAATATTTGTGGAGGCATTGCCTCAAAATGGTAGTATTATATACAGTGCAAACGATGAAGAAGTAAATAAATTGATTGCACAATCTAACATTTTAGCAAAGAAAACACCTTATTTAACTCCTGATTTTGAAGTTAGAAATGGCGTTGTTTATTTAAAAAATAACGGACAAGAAATTTCGTTGAAGTTTTTCGGAACGCATAATTTACAAAACATGATGGCGGCTTTGCATGCCTGCCAATGTGCTGGTGTTAGCAACGAACAGTTTTTTAAAGCCATTCAATCATTTAAAGGAACTGCCAAACGATTGGAAACTTTATTTGAGAACGAACATTGCATGGTCATTCGCGATTTTGCTCATGCGCCTTCCAAGTTGAAAGCCACAGTAAATGCGGTTAGGGAGTTAAATCCTGAAAGGAAATTAATTGCAGTTTATGAACTGCATACATTTAGTAGTTTGAACAAAGATTTTTTGCCTCAATATAATAATAGTATGCAAGCAGCAGATTTTAAAGCAGTTTTATACAGTAAACACGCATTAGAAATGAAAAAAATGCCCATGTTAAACAATGAAGAAGTAGCTGCTGGTTTTGGTAATAATGTGCAGGTTTTTACTGATAAAAACGAATTGAGAAAATTTATTGAAAGTCATTTTACTCAAAACGAAAACTTGTTACTCATGAGTAGCGGAACTTTTGATGGAATGGATTTGAATTTTCAATCAATAAATTAGTTCTGTTTTCGTTCATTTTGATATGATTTCAAAAAAGCATTTTTTTATAATTATTTTGTTGCTGTGCAATTGGAAACTCATTGCACAGCAAAATTTTCCTCTATCAGAAATTTGTAATACCATAGACAATAATATGCCAGTTCCTTGGCCAATCATGCGGGAAGGAGATGTGGAATTTAGCAAACGTGTGGTTAGAATTATTGATTTACGAGAAAAGAAAAATCAAGTGCTCATGTACCCTCGAAATGCTTTGCCAGTATTGTTTTATGATGCTATAAAAAGCAAAAAATTAGTACCCTACAAAAATGATAGTTTAACAAGTATTTATACGCCCGAAAAAGTACTAACTTTTGGTGTAGACACTCAGTTTATAGAAAATCCGGATCCTCAAAATCCAGATGAAACCATATTGGATACTGTAGTTACAGCTTTTGATCCATTAACAAGAATATACAAATTAAGAATTGTAGAAGATTGGTATTACGATAAAAAACTAAGCTCTTATGCTATAAAAATATTAATGGTAGCGCCAGTTTACAAACTTAAAATGGCTGGAATTGATTTGGGTGATCAAGATTTATGCGTTTTTAGATATTATTATAACAATACTTCAAAATCAAAAGACGTAAGAAATTTATTGGCAAAAAAATCTATTTTTAATCGGCAAAATGATGCGGCTAAAATGAGTTTTGACGCTTTTTTTGAAGGCAGATATTTTTCAAGTTACATAGTGAAAGTAAGTAACCAACGAGATTTTTATATAAAAGAGCAAGCTGAATATAAAGACAATGGCATGGATGCAATTTTGGAAAATGACAATCAACAAGAGCAGTTAATGAAACGCGAACACGACCAATATGAAAATTGATATTTCATTGGCATATTCACTTTAATTTGCAACTATTATTTGTAGCTAACTAGCAATCAAACTATTCAACAATAAATTTGTCTTTCTAACTTGGTAACTATACTTTTGCAAGCGTTCACCATCCAAAAAACTTTGTGCGAAGTGTAGAAATAATATCCATAGAATCTGATTTTGGTGCGGGAAAAAAAGGAGCTAAATTTGGTCCTCAATCATTAATCAGATTAATAAATAAGCAAAACATAAAAAAAATTTCAGATGTTAATAATGTAAGAATTATAGCTGACGATTTAGAAGAAAACAATGCTCATCCATTCAATAAAAATATTGAATCAATATATGAAGTACAGCAGTTAGCTGTAAGTGCAATAGAACAAACATTATCAAAAGACTTATTTCCTTTTATTTTAAGTGGCGATCATAGCAATGGTTGTGCTGGAATTTCGGCTGTTAAAAATTTTTACAGTGAAAAAAGAATTGGCGTAATTTGGATTGATGCACATGCCGATTTGCACAGCCCTTTTTCAACTCCAAGTGGTAACATGCACGGAATGCCATTGGCAGCGGCCTTGGGTATTAATGATTTGATAGAAGAAGCCAATGAAGTAGATGAGGAATCAATAAAAGTTTGGCAGGATTTAATGCATTTGGGAAGTAAAAAAATAAGTCCAAAGGTATTGCCGTCCGATTTAGTTTTTATTGACTTACGTGACTTTGAAGAAGATGAAGAGATTTTATTAAACAATAAAAATATTACCTTTTATACGCCACAAAATAGAATTGATATTGGAATAGAACAAATTTTAAATAAAACTTTAGCGCATTTAAGCCATTGTGATTTAATTTATGTTTCATTCGATGTGGATAGTTTAGATCCAAATATTTCTATTGGAACAGGAACTCCTGTTCCAAACGGAATGAGTGAAAATGAAGCAGTTTATTTACTTAAAAGCTTAATAAATGAACCCAAAACAGTTGCTTTTGAAATTACCGAAATCAATCCTTTGTTAGATAGAGAAAGCCCGATGGAGGTTGTTGCTGCAAGAATTTTAGCTAAGATATTTGAATAAAATAAAGTATTTTTTGTCTAACTATTTGTTTTATAGGTAAAAATTACGACATTCGCAGCCCGTTAAATTTTTTAAGGGACAACACATACATTTAATTTATTTAAAAACATGTCAGTAAAAATCAGATTACAGCGTCATGGACGCAAACAAGCACCTTATTACCACATAGTTGTGGCTGATGCTCGTGCACCCAGAGATGGTAAGTTTATTGAACTAATTGGTTCATATAAGCCACAAACCGTTCCTGCAACCATTGAATTAAACAACGCAAAAGCTATTAAATGGCTTGAGAACGGAGCGCAACCAACTGATACAGTTCGTGCAATTCTTTCTTACAAAGGTGTTTTATTACAACGCCACTTAGATGCTGGTATTCGCAAAGGAGCCTTAACTCAAGAACAAGCAGATGCTAAATTAGCAAAATGGTTGGAAGAGAAAAATGCTAAAGTTGAAGCAGACATTACCAAGCAATCAACTAAAAAAACAGATACTAATGCTACTCGTTTAGCTGCTGAGGTAAAAGCAAATGCTGCACGTGCTGCAAAAATTGTTGAGAAGCAAGCTGCTTTAGATGCTGCTGCTAATCCAGTTGCTGAAGTAGAAGAAGAAGTTGTAGCTGAGGTAGAAGCAACTCCAGAAGTAGTAGCTGAAGTAGAAGCAACTCCAGAAGTAGTAGCTGAAGTAGAAGCAACTCCAGAAGTAGAAGCTGCAACGGAAGAAACTCCAGAAGCATAATTTTAAAAATGAAGTCCTTACAGTTAAAAGACTTCATTATAGTTGGTTCTGTAGGTAAAACTCATGGAACATCAGGCGAATTAAAGCTTGAAGCTAATCAAAAATTAAAACAAAAGGAATGGGTAATGATTGAATTCAATCAGAAGCCTGTTCCTTTTTTTATGGAACAATGTAGGGAATTAGTTACCAATGAATATTTGGTAAAACTGCGTGATTATAATACATTAGAAGATGCGCAAACTTTCATTGGCAGAAACATTTTCTATTATTCAACCAAGGCTGTAAAAAGCAAAAAACAAATAGACGAAAGCATTATTGGTTATGCTTTAATTGATTTAACCCTTGGCAATATTGGTATTTTAGAAGATATTATTGAAATGCCTGGACAAATCATGTTTCAAACCACCAACCAATTAAATGAAGTGCTGATTCCAGCTGTGGACGATTTTATAGATGAAATAGACCACGAAAAACAAACCATTTACCTGAAACTTCCTGAAGGCTTAATATAGATATTGTTCGTTGAGCTTGTCGAAACAACAATTTTTAGGAATTTTTGAGCCACATAGTGCAAATAGAAAATATAGATAAACATTAATAAACGTTATGCTGGAAGCATCTTCCTTTCCATCACAACCAACTTTTAATTAACTTGATTTTTCTTGTTGGTGTCAATTCGCTTAAACACCAACAAGGGCTTAAAAACTTTTTTGAACCACATAGCGCACTTAGAAAACATAGCTTTTGATATGGTTTATACTTCTAATAAATTCAACTTTATAAAACTGTCTGACACTTGGCAGACGTGACAGGTTTTTAAAACCTGTCACGTCTTTTTACATAAAAAAAGAGGAATTCACATGAAGTAAATTCCTCTTTTTTTATTGAATAATGCTATTTATATAATTAACATGGCATCACCATAAGCTAAAAACTTGTATTTATGTTTAATGGCTTCGTTATATGCTTCCATTAAAAAATCAAAGTCAGCAAAGGCCGCAGTAGCCATCATTAAAGTACTTTCTGGCGGATGGAAATTGGTAATTAAACAATTTGCAATGCTAAAATCATGTGGTGGAAATAAAAATTTATCCGTCCAATTGGTATTCACATTCAATCTTTTTTTAGATGACACAGCCGATTCTACCGCACGCATTACTGAGTTTCCTACCGCAATTACTTTCTTTTTATTGTCAATGGCTTTGTTAACCATATTAGCTGTTTCCTGACTAACACTAAAGTACTCAGAATCCATTTTATGTTTAGTTAAATCTTCTACTTCTACTGCTCTAAAAGCACCAAGTCCGTTGTGTAAAGTAACATCGGCAAACTGTGCGCCTTTAATTTCCAAACGCATCATTAACTCTTTTGTAAAATGTAAACCAGCAGTTGGTGGAATTACAGCGCCTATTTCTTTTGCAAAAATAGTGTTGAATCTATCTTTATCTATTTTTTCAACAGGGCGATTTAAGTATTTTGGAATAGGCATTTCACCTAATTTTTCAATTAATCTCCATAATTCTTCATCAGAACCATCGTGTAAAAAACGAATGGTACGTCCGCGAGAAGTAGTATTATCAACCACTTCAGCTACTAAATCGTCATCGCCAAAATATAATTTGTTACCAACACGTATTTTACGAGCGGGATCAACTAATACATCCCATAACTTTGATTCTTTATTCAACTCACGCAATAAAAAAACTTCAATTTGAGCGCCAGTTTTTTCTTTACTTCCATACAAGCGAGCAGGGAAAACTTTGGTATTATTTACGATAAATGTATCGCCTTCGCCAAAGTATTTTAAAATGTCTTTAAATGTTTTGTGTTCAATTTTGTGTTTTTTTCTGTCTAACACCATCATTTTTGCTTCATCTCTGTTTTCTGCCGGATATTTGGCAATCATCGAATCAGTAATGTTGAACTTAAATTGTGATAATTTCATTATATAATAGAAGTTAATCCTTAATTTTAGTTTTATATACTCAGTTTTAAGGCTAAATAAGTAAAAATTTTCGGACTGCAAAAGTAAGGTTATATCAAAAAAAGTCAAGTTTTATTTTCAGCAATGATTTTAGGTATTTATTAGCGCTAAAACTTATTCAATATTGTATAATAAAATTCATTAGTAAATATTTAGAAATGCTTTTATATTCGCAGCACATAATTTTAAATAACAAAATGAAAAAATTAACAATTGCATTAGCATTGGTAGCAAGTTTAGGTTTAACATCTTGTCATTATGGTGTAGAAGAAGCCAATAAAACACTTGAAACAAACGATTTGTACAAAGGTGATAAAAAAGATTATTCAACCAATCGTGGTAATGATGGTGTAAGACCAAGTGAAGAAACTAATAAAGTAGCTGGAGTAGAAACTTCAGTTACTCCTGCCGATACTACTAAAAAATAGTTTGTCGGAAAATATATTTATATCAGAAAACAGTACCAAGCAGCAAAAATATGAGGAGTTATTGCCTCAATTAAAGCATTTGCTTTTGCCTTCTGATGATTTGATAGCCAACCTTGCTAATTGTTCAGCTGCTTTAAAAACAGTGTTTAACTTTTGGTGGGTTGGCTTTTATTTGGTTAAAAAAAACCAATTAATATTAGGTCCGTTTCAAGGTCCAGTTGCCTGTACCACCATTCAATTAGGAAAAGGAGTTTGCGGAGCTAGTTGGCAACAAGCAGCAACGATTATAGTTGAAAATGTAAATGATTTCCCTGGGCATATTGCATGTAGTAGTGCTAGTCTCTCAGAAATTGTAATTCCAATCATTTTAAATAATGAAGTAGTTGCAGTCTTAGATGTTGACAGCGAATATCTTGCTCATTTTGATGAAATAGATAAAAATTATTTAGAAGAATTAGCAAAGATAATTGCTGAGTTATTCATAAAAAAAGCAGACTAAATTTTAGTCTGCTTTTATGTATTATATCATTAGCTAACTTGGTTGCCATGGAAAGGGGATTCCTTCTGAATGACCAAAATTTCCAAATTAATCTTTTTGAAAAAAAATCTTTAGCAATGACGAATCCAAAATATGTTTAGTTCTTAAAAAACTCAATTACCTTTTCAGCTAATTCAATGCCAATTCGGTTTTGAGCTTCTTTGGTACTTCCACCAATATGTGGACTTAAGCTTACATTATCGTGTTTTAAAATATCCATGTTTACAGGTGGTTCTTTTTCAAAAACATCTAAACCTGCAAATCCAACTTGGCCAGAGTTTAAAGCTGCTAATAAATCAACTTCATTAATTACTCCACCTCTTGAGCAATTTACCAAACCAACACCACGTTTCATTTTTGACATTTTCTCCGCATCAACAATGGCTTTTTCGCCTTCGTTAAATGGTAAATGGAAAGTGATGAAATCAGCATGTGTCAAAACGCTTTCATCGCTAACAGTATTAATGGTTACTTTTATGCGAGAATTTAAACCCAATGCTGGTAAATTCAAACTTAAGTCTACTTTTTCTACATAAGGATCAAAAGCCAATACTTGCATACCAAGACCGATAGCCATTTTTGCAACTTCTTGTCCTATGCGTCCAAAACCAAAAATTCCCATTGTTTTGCCTTGCAATTCAATACCATTAGAAGCCACTTTCTTCAAATCATTGAATTTTGTATTGCCTTCATTAGGCATTACTCTATTGGTAATTTGAATCAATCGAGCAGCCGAAAATATATGTGCAAACACTAATTCAGCAACACTTACCGATGAAGATGCTGGAGTATTTACCACTTTTATGCCTTTGTTTTTTGCATATTCAATGTCAATATTATCCATACCAACACCACCCCGACCC
Source organism: Bacteroidota bacterium (assembly GCA_947456185.1). Taxonomy (GTDB): domain Bacteria; phylum Bacteroidota; class Bacteroidia; order UKL13-3; family UKL13-3; genus JAAFJM01. The sequence continues at coordinate 14,584 of CANGPW010000043.1, forward strand.
ACTAACTTTAAATTAGGACAAGCATCAATTAATTCTTTGCGAACTTTAGTAGCGCTACGCACCAAAATAGCATCAAAATTGTTTAACTCAGTCATTAAATTTTCTTGCACAATTTTATCTGTAATAACAGTAAATCCTGCTTCTTCTAAAATTTTTTTTCCATTGGCATCAATGCCATCATTTGCTAATATTTTTATCATTTTTTTCTTTAGGTTGATAAGTTGATTATGTTGATTAGGTTAATAGGTTTTTTGAAATTTATTTAATTGCTTTTTGTTTTTCTAAATAATTGATGTATCCATTTAATAAACGAGTACAGAGTTTAACTAGGTTCGAATTCTTCATTTGTTATATATTTTTCATCTAAAGCATCTGTTAAATGATTATGTGTTTCAGAAAGTGAGCCTCTTGCAATTCTACAAAATTGAATATTTTCTTGATAATGGTAACGTCCGTGTCCCTCATAAATATTAGCACAACTAGATTTTGATGATCTTAAAATTTGGTCTGTTAGTCTAAATTTTTCATATTCAGGAAAAGATTTTACAAGAATAGCTATCATTTGTCGAAGCTTTCTACATTCTTTCCATGCTTCTAATTCTTCAAAACTTGAAAACATAACTTTCAGATTTTATTTACCAATCAACTTTTCAACTCCATTAACCTTTTTTACTGGCTTCAAATTCCTTCATCGTATCTACTAAAACTTGAACACTTTCTATAGGTAATGCATTGTATAAACTGGCACGTAAACCACCCACAGAGCGATGTCCTTTTAAACCACTTAAATGTTTGCTTTCGCAAAGTTTTAAAAATTCTGCTTCGTGTTCTTTATTGGTTGTAACAAAATTTACATTCATGCGGCTTCTGTCTTCTTTAACTACAGTTCCTTCAAATAAGGGGTTTCTGTCAATTTCAGCATATAAGAAATCAGCTTTAGCTTTATTACGAATTTCCATGGCTTCTAAACCCATTTCTTTGATCCAACGTAAAGTATGCATGCAAACAAATATGGCAAACACACTTGGCGTATTATACATACTTCCGTTTTCTACATGTGGTTTGTAATCAAGCATGGTAGGAACTTTGCGTTTTGCTTTTCCAACTAAATCCTTTTTTATAATTACCAAAGTAGTTCCCGCAGGACCCATGTTTTTTTGTGCTCCAGCATAAATCATATCAAATTGACTGGCGTCAAACGGGCGACTGAAAATATCTGAACTCATATCGCAAATTAATGGAACATCAGTTTTTGGAAATTCAAACATTTCAGTTCCGTAAATGGTGTTATTGCTCGTGCAATGAAAATATTTTACATCATTAGGAATGCTATAATTTTTAGGAATATAGTTAAAGTTTTTATCCTCGCTGCTTGCCAAAACATTTACGTTTCCAAACATTTTTGCTTCTTTAATAGCGCGGCTAGCCCATACTCCAGTGTTTACATATGCTGCTGTTTCACCTTCGTCTAATAAATTCATTGGAATCATATCAAACTGTGTAGAAGCGCCACCTTGTAAAAACAAAACTGCGTAATCATCACTTAATTTTAAAATATCTCTAACCAATTGGCAAGCTTCTTCCACTACAGCTTCATATTCTTTACTTCTGTGGCTTACTTCTATTAAAGATAAACCTGTACCAGAAAAATTTTTTAAAGCTTCAATACTTGCATCTATTGCCGATTGAGGTAAAATAGCGGGTCCTGCCGAAAAATTGTGTATTTTTGTCATGTTGCAACTTAATTAGTTTGATAGTTGTCAAATTAAGAACTAAGGATTGGAATATCCAAAATAAACGCAATAAATTTGAAGCAAATAATTAACATCATATTATGAATAGAATACTTTTAGTGATAACAATGATTTTTGTGCTAACAAACGGACTTTTAGCACAGCGAAAAACCCGCGAATTAGATACTCAAAAACAAGATGAACAAGAAAAGGCAGATGCTACCTATGGTAAAAATGATTCTTGGAAAGATAAAATGTTTTATGGTGGAAATTTTGATATTCGTTTTGTTAATGACTATTCTATATTCTTAATTCAACCAATTGTGGGTTACAAATTAACGGAAAAATTTCAAGTTGGTTTAGATCCTTTGTACATTTATAGCTCTCAAACATATAAAGATTATATTACTGGAGCAAATTTCAAACTTAGTGTTAATGCTTATGGGTCTGGATTGTTTTGTAGGTTTTTAATCAATGAAAATATTTTTGCACATGCAGAATATATGGGTTTGAACTTTAATACTTATTCAGAATCTACAGGAAAAAATATTTCAAAATTTACCAATAGCATGTACGTTGGTGGTGGTTATATGCCAGGAGGTTCAGGTGTTTATTTTATGGCTTTATACGATTTATTATATGATTCCAAATCTAGTCTTTACCGTGATCCAATTGTAATAAGGATTGGTTTTGTATTTTAATGAATAATTTTATTCAAAAAATCAATGTATAAACTTGGTTTAAAAATTAAAGGAAGTAACAAACCATAAATAGCTCCCCAAATATGAGCATCATGCGCTATGTTTCCAATGTTTTTCTTAGAAGCATAACTAGAAAAAGCCAAATATAAAAAGCCATAAAGCCAACCGGGCATTCCCATAATATTTAAGTTTGGAGCAAATAATATACAAGCATATATTACTGCAGATACTGCACCAGAAGCCCCTAACGAATAATAATTTTGATTGTTTTGATGCTTAAAAAATGTATAAATATCGGCTACCGCAATGGCACTGATATAAAATAAAATGTACGAGATTTTATAAAAATCACCAAAAATCATTGGAAAAAACTGAGTTTCTAAAATATTGCCAAAGCTGTATAAAGCAAACATATTAAATCCCAAATGCATATAATCACCATGAATAAAGCCACCACTTATAAAGCGCATCCATTGGTTTGGAAATTTTTTAATGGTGTAAGGATGAAAAATGAGTTTCATTTTTGAGTCTTGGTTATTGAAACACAAAAAACTAATTACGCATGTTGCTATAATGATAAATAATGTAATGGTCATTTTTAGAATTTAAAAAGCAACAATACGTTAAATTAATTATAAAAATTAAAGAAGCTTTTTATAATTAATAAGATAGAATATTGTAAATAGTAGTTTTAATTTTACACAACTTAGTATAAAATGTTAAATCAAAAGGTATATGTTTGTTAAAGAAAATTATACGTTTTAATTTAACACCTTTTAAAATATGAAAAAACTTTCAATCATTATTACATTATTTCTTTTTTCAAGCTTTGCAATTGCACAAATAAACAAAGAAAAAATTGACCAAACACTCACTTCAAAAGGTATAGATTTGAAAGTTAATGGCTATGTAATTACTTCACAATATACCTCAAAAAGCAATGGCGTTTCCCATATTTATATTCGTCAAACTATAAATGGAATCGAAATATTTAATGCCAATTCAGCTTTGCATTTTGATAAAAATGGAAATGTAATTACCTTCAATAACAGTTTTGTAAATAATGTATCTGGTATTTTAATTGACTCAAAAAGTGAAATTAATTATACGCAAGCAATTTCTGCCGTTGCTATGCAATTAGGCAAAAAAGTTAAATTTACATTGGCTAAAAGTAAGAACATTTCTAACGAATATATTGAGGTTGATAAAAATGCTTCGAGCAAAGAAATTAAAGCTAAAATGTATTATTTATTGAAAGATAATCAGCTATTCAAAGTTTGGAATGTAGAATTTTATAATGATAAAACAGGTGATTGGTGGAATAAAAGAGTAGATGTAAATACTGGTAAAATTATAGATGAAAACAATTGGAAAACTGAATGTGGTCCAAAAAAAAATATCAAAAAAGTAAAAAAAAAAGATAATTTTTACTTCACATTCCCCGAAAATGAGACATTAGGAAAAACTGTATCGGGAAGCTATAATGTATTCGCAATTCCCAATGAAAGTCCCTCGTTTGGAAATAGAATAATTGTAAATAATCCAGCAAATGAAAAAGCCTCGCCATATGGTTGGCACGATGTAAATGGAATTGCAGGTGCTGAATATACGATTACTCGCGGCAATAATGTTTATGCCAAAGAAGATACTTTGGATCAAGATAGTTCCAACGGATTTGCACCAAATGGTGGTGTAAATTTGGAGTTTGATTTTCCTTTATATTCAAATGATTATCCTACTAAATATATTAGTTCAGCTATTACTAATTTGTTTTATTGGAACAATATCATTCATGATGTTTTTTATAATTATGGTTTTGATGAAGATGCTGGAAATTTTCAACAAAAGAATTATTTAAATGGAAGTGGTGAGGACGATCATGTATTTGCAGATGCTCAAGATGGAAGTGGAACGAATAATGCTAATTTTAGCACTCCACCAGATGGCTATAATCCAAGAATGCAAATGTTTATTTGGCAAGCAAGTTCTTCAAATAAAGTGTTTAATATAATGAGTCCTGATTCTTTAAAAGGTCAGTATATATCTGCATCAGGTTCATTTGGCCCAATTTTAAATTCAACGGGTGTAAATGGAAATTTAGAAATAGGTTTAGACAATAGCATTACTCCAAATTTATGTTGCAGTAGTTTGGTAAATAATTTATCAAACAAAATTGCATTGATTGATAGGGGAGATTGTTTTTTTGTAAATAAAGTTTACAATGCTCAGTTAGCTGGTGCAATGGCTGCCATTATTATTAATAATGTTCCTGGAGCACCATTTTCAATGGGTTCTGGAGGTAATGGAATTGATAAATTAATTACCATTCCATCTGTAATGATTAGTCAAGATTTGGGAGCTCAACTTAAAAATGATTTGACGAATAATGTAACAATCAATGTTACGTTAGTTGACTCAAGTGGTGGTCCAAAATATTTTGACAGTGATTTAGATAATGGCGTAATTATTCATGAATATACCCATGGACTCTCAAATAGGTTAACAGGTGGTCCTAATAATACAAGTTGTTTATCAAATGGAGAACAAGGAGGAGAAGGTTGGAGCGATTTTTTTGCTTTAGCACTTACGGCAAAAGCTACCGATAATCCTCAAATAGGTAGAGGAATTGGAACTTATTTAATTGGTGAGGATACAAATGGAGTTGGAATTAGGGATTATCCTTACAGTAGAAATATGACAATCAATCCGACTACTTATAATTCAATAAAAACAAATTCAGGAGTTCACTTTGTTGGGTCTATTTGGTGCACTGTTTTATATGATATTTTTTGGGATTTAGTGGATAAATATGGATTTAGTAATGATATATATAATGGTAAATTAGGTAATAATATTGCCATACAATTGGTAATGGATGGTTTGAAATTACAACCATGTTCACCTGGTTTTGTAGATGCAAGAGATGCAATTTTATTAGCTGATTCATTGAATAATAAATTTAAAAACAAGGATTTGCTTTGGAAAGCATTTGCCAGAAGAGGTCTTGGATATAAAGCCGATCAAGGTGCTTCATCAAGTACTTTTGATGGTACTGAATCATTTGAAATTCCACCACCAATTAAGAATGACGGTTTGTTTGAAATAACTAACAGCAATCAATTTAAATTATACCCTAATCCAAGTATTGGTTTTGTTGAAATTGAAAATGTAAGTCAATTTAAAATTGATAAAATAATTATATTTGATTTGATGGGAAAAGAAATTTATGCTAGAAAAATTACCACTACAACATCTAATGTAAAACTTGATTTATCATATCTTCAAAATGGAATGTATATGGTAAATATTGTATTAGAAAATCAACAAAAATATACGCAAAAATTTGTGAAGGAATAAGTTGTAATTTAGATCTTTTTAAATTAGATTAAATTCCAAATATTTATCATTTTTATATAAAATATTTGTAATTATTATTTGAAAGATGATTCATAGAATAAACTTTTCAACTATATAGAAAAGGATATATTTTTTCTTACTTTTAACATTATTTTTTTACTTAGTTTACTAGCTAAATAAAAAAATATAATCGTAAATTTAAAATTGAATTTTCATCTTTTCTAATTAATTACTTTAATGAAATTTATTACTCTTTCTTTACTCATCATCTATACTTTTTTGTCTGCAAATGTATACTCACAGGATTCATCACTTTCAATTATTGATGGGTTATTTGAACAGGCTTATTACGGGAAACCATTTGTTGCGGAAATACATAGTACCATTTCAAAAATAGAAACAGGTTATTCCAAAAGTTACTCAGAATATAATCTTTTAGAACTAACCTCTAGATTTGAAAGACCAGTTGTAGAAGTACATTTAGGAATAGATGCACCCCTTTTTGCCTATAATTTTGGTAAAATTGGAAAAGCTTATAAATGGGGTGTTGCAGCATCATTGCCATTAAGTATTCATGTTTTAGAAGACATGTGGGATCCTGTAACTGCTGCTGTAATAAATACTGATTATCGTTTTGGTTCACCTCGAATTAGAGCAATTAGATATTTTTATGGACATAAGTATTTGAAGAATATTTCTATTTCATGGTTACCAATTTTTCATGAATGTACACATTTAGGCGATGAAATTACTTCTTATCGTAAAGATGAAAAATTTCCTATTACTAGACTAAATGTGTCTTATGAATATACTGAATTGCAATTTACTATTAACGATCCATCTAATTTGCGTGAAAATATTAATTCATATAGAATTGGAGGCATATTCAGAATAAGTGATAGAGGTTATGGCTGGTTCAGTGTTAGGCCCGAATCAGAACTTACAGCCCCTGTAAATTTAAAACAAAGTAACAAAAATGCTGAGATTTATTTACAGTATCAATTTCAAAGAGCAAATGGATTTTTGGCTAGTAAAAGAGTAATGAATGTACTTTCATTTGAAGCAAGATACAGGCTGCAATATGGTGTTCCCGAATTTAAAAAAGTTAATGATCTTTGGGAAACTAAAGAAATTGACGAAAAAATGGTTTGGAATTTTAATTTTTATTATGGTTGGAAGTTTAATCCTAAGTCTGAAACAAATCATTCTATGAGTTTGCTTTTTCATGCTTACAAAGGAATAAATCCATTTGGTCAATTAAGGAATTATCAAGGATATCCATTTTTTGCAATTGCTTTAACTTATGAACCTTAGTTTTTTAGTTAGTGATTTATTTTATTTGAAATATTATAATTGAAGAATTTTATTAGAAATAATATTTTAAATAATTTTTAGAATAAATAATTAAATGAGTAAAATAATAGTTTTAGGTGCAGGAATGGTTGGTAGTGCTATGGCCATCGATTTGTCGGAATTACATGATGTTACAATAACTGATTTGAATGAAGTTAGGTTAGATTATGTAAAACAAAAATGTAATTCATTGCAAATTTTACAATTGGATGTTTGCAATTTTTTACAATTAAAAAATGCCATTCAAAATTTTGATTTAGTGATTTGTGCCGTTCCTGGATTTTTAGGTTTTGAAACTTTAAAACAAATTATTTTAGCAGGAAAAAATGTGGTGGATATTTCATTTTTCCCCGAAAATGCTTTCGATTTAAATGAATTAGCCATTCAACAAAACGTAACTGCCATTGTAGATTGTGGAGTGGCGCCAGGAATGGGAAATATTATTTTGGGTTATTATAATGAAAAGCTAAAACTCACAGATTTTGAATGTTTGGTGGGTGGATTGCCTAAAATAAAAAAATGGCCGTTTTGTTATAAAGCTCCTTTTTCGCCTATTGATGTAATTGAAGAATATACTCGTTTTGCGCGATATGTAGAAAACGGAAACATCATTTCGCGTGAACCATTAACTGATTGTGAGTTTGTAGAATTTGATAAAGTAGGAACGCTCGAATCATTTAATTCCGATGGATTAAGGTCTATTATTTATACCATGCCACATATTAATAATAGGAAAGAAAAAACGTTAAGATATCCCGGACATGTAGAATATGTTAGGGTTTTAAAAGAAAGTGGTTTTTTTAGTAAAGATAAAATGATGGTTAATGGCATAGCAATTTCTCCTTTAGATTTCACCAGTAAAATATTATTCAATGAGTGGAAATTAGGTGAAAATGAAGAAGAGTATACAGTTATGCGAATTACTTTGAAAGGCAACAATGAAAAAGGTGAAACAGTAGAAATTATTTATAATTTATTTGATGAATATTGTGCAAAAACGCAAACTTCATCCATGGCTAGAACAACAGGTTATACTGCTACTGCCGTTGCTAATTTGTGTTTAGAAGGGTTGTTTGTAAATAAAGGAATATTCCCTCCAGAATTAGTTGGCAAACACGAAAATTGTTTCAACTATATCATGAATTACTTGAATGAAAGAGGCGTATTTTATACTAAAAATTAAAGAAAATTTCTTTTTTTAAATTTGAAATTTTATTCAATTAAGTGAATTTTATTTCTCCCCAAAATTACTAATTTATTTTCTTCCATTTGCTTAAGTAACCTTGAAACAACTACTCTTGCGGTGCCTAATTCGTTGGCTAATTGTTCATGAGTAATGTATAAAGTATGAGCGTTTGTCAACTCACATTTCTTTTTAATGAAGTTCAATAATCGCTCATCCATTCTGGTAAATGCTACTGCATTTACTACTTCTAATAACTCTTCAAAGCGTTTGTGGTATAACCTAAAAATATAATCTAACCATTCAGGATATTCTTTTATCAATAATGTTACTTTATCAATTGGAATAAATAAAATTTCAGTAGGTTCTTCCGCCACTGCTTTTACTTTACTCGTATCATTATGAATTCCACCTAAAAACGACATGATACAACTTTCTCCAGCTTTTATGTAATATAATAAAATTTCACGGCCATCTTCATCCGTTCGCATAACTTTTATATTTCCTCGAGTAACAATTGGAATGGCTTTTATAAATGCATTTTCATTTAAAATAATATCACCTTCGGCAAAAGTTTTTA